>JAYELB010000228.1:0-2770 GCA_034717055.1 Methanobacteriota archaeon | reverse complement strand
TCTCGGCGGGCTTTTGTATTCTTTGCCCTGTTGTATTTCGCTCATCACGTCCTCCTTTTTGATGCTTATCGGTTTTTACCATCCACGTTGGTGGGATATATAATAAAACTTTACAAAGAGCAATTATTTATCGAGAGCGTAAACACTTTTAAACGGGGGGGTGAAGGAGGAACAGAAATGATATGGTTTTATGGGGCAAAAATTACCCAAATATGGATGATTTTCATCACCCTAGGTTATACCCTTACATCTCAATTCGTACGCCAGCAGAAACGCTTTTCTCACAGCCCCAGTGCCCGCATCCTTTCTCAGATTGATCGTCTTTGAGATTGCATTGTCCACATGCTCCTGAAATGCTGCCTGCATCCTGACATGCCAATCCGGACCGATATCCAGAGCGGTAACAAAGACCTCCTTCACATCTTTTGGGATGTCAATATCCTGCACAGAACCTGTCTTTGCGATCGCAATCATCATGTCCCTGCTATAAAATCCCCTCTCTCTGGCAACCTTTTCAAATACGGGATTGACTTCCACCAGTCTCGCATGATCAAGAACATTTCTGACAAAAGAAACAGCAAACAGCGGCTCGATCCCTGATGTTGTTCCTGCAATAATCGAGATGCTTCCTGTTGGGGCTATGGTTGTCAGGGTTGCGTTTCTCATGTTCGTGCCTTTCCATATACTTCCATCGATACTCGGGAATGGTCCCCGCGCCTCACCGAGCCTGACAGATGTCTCCCTCGCAACACCCGTTATAAATCTCATCAATCTCCTGCCAAGATTCAGTGCTTCCTCTGAATTGTATGGTATCTCGAGTTCGAGCAGCATCTCTGCAAATCCCATGACACCAAGACCGATCTTCCGGTTTGCTCTGGTCATCTCTCCAATCCGGGGCAGGGGATATCTGTTCGCGTCGATCACATCGTCAAGGAAACGAACCCCGAGTTCGGTCAGGTCTCTCAACTGGTCCCAGTCGATATCGTTCTTCCGGACGATCTTTGCTAAATTTATCGATCCGAGATTGCATGATTCCCAGTCCAGTAGAGGGACCTCTCCGCATGGGTTTGTGGAATCTATCTGGTATTTTGGAGTTGGGTTGTGTGCGTTGATACTATCGAGAAAGACCAGACCAGGGTCACCTGTTCTCCATGCCATCGTCGCTATCAGATCAAAGACGTCATCCGCACCAAGACTTCGCACGCATTCATTGTTTCTTGGGTTGATCAACTCATAATCTCTGTGCTTCTTCACCGCTTCCATGAAATCATCATTTACGCCAACAGAGATATTAAAATTCCTTAAAACTCCTTCATTTTCCTTGGAAGTTATAAAATTTAGAATATCGGGGTGGTTCACGTTCAGGATGCCCATATTTGCCCCGCGTCTCCGCCCTCCCTGTTTGATGACATCGGTTGTCACATCAAAGATGCGCATGAAAGAGACAGGACCTGATGCGCTTCCCATCGTTGATCGCACGATATCTCCTTCCGGTCTCAATCTTGAGAATGAGAATCCGCATCCTCCGCCGCTCTGCTGAAGGATCGCCATCGCCTTTAATGCGCCGAAGATATCTTCAATCGAATCAGGAACAGGTATTACGAAACATGCACTGAGTTGACCGAGTTCTGTGCCTGCATTCATAAGTGTCGGGGAATTTGGCAGAAATTCGAGATTCTTCATCGATATGTAGAATATCTTCTCAAATTCCTCTGATTTACCTGAAATTGCCTTTGCAACCCTTCCAAACATCTGATCTGGCGTCTCGATGATGTTTCCTGCCTCATCCTTCATCAGGTATCTCTTATTCAGCACCTCGATCGCATTGACCGTTAACTTCAGTTCATCATAAACCCCAAAGAACTTCTTTGCGTCTCTGATTTCGCTTCTTCTCTCTCTGTACAGGATGTAGGCTTTTGCCACCTCATACAATCCGTGTCTGACAAGAACCTCCTCCACGATATTCTGCACATCCTCAACGGTCGGAATGTTCCGAATTCATTTTTCGATCAGTGCGACAACCTCGTCTGTAAGTTTTTTGACGAGTTTTCCATCGTTTGCGTCTGTGGCGAGGATTGCTTTGTGTATAGCGGCAGTTATCTTCTCTTTTTTGAAATTGGTAATTCTTCCGTCCCTTTTCAGGATATTATGCATACGATTCTCTCTGTTGTGTTGTTATATTACATTTTCAATCGGCAGCAAGTCCGGCTACGGTTGCATAAGTCTTCCGGGTGTGTGGGAGTTGACTTTAAGTAAGACATTCGTGCTATCTGGTCTAAAACCGGAGCCCGGGTTAACCGCCATTTTTTATTGTGCTATCCATGCACCCCTGCCAGCATCCCCGCCCGCTCGATGCTGTCAGCCTTTGAAGGTGTTTTCAAAATTATCGTATCGTGCACGTTTATCATCCGGGTCTGATAGCACATCATGAGCTTTGTTTATCTCTTTCATCTTCTGCTCGGCATCCGGGTCGGTGGATGCGTCGGGATGATAATGCATGGAAAGTCTACGATATGCCTTCTTTATCTCGTCCCAGGTGGCATCCGTGCTTACGTCGAGCACTTTGTAGTAGTATGGGCGGGTATCGTCTTTGGTACTTCTGGCGGATTTTTTGTGGAAGAACGGATTTTTCTATCATAGCCCGTCAACGACCCCGGGCTTCGCTTCGCTCAAGTCCGAGGCATCAAACGGATTGGAGGTCGGGTTGTGAGGTGCGTGTGAATAAAGGTGGGGTGGATGGTGTGTATTCGCTGAAGGTGATGTAGAGTTT
>JAYELB010000227.1:0-2790 GCA_034717055.1 Methanobacteriota archaeon | reverse complement strand
TTAGCGGATGAAACCGGGCTGATGATATCGGTGTGTCACTTTCCGCCGGGCACAAGTAAATGGAATAAGATCGAACACCGACTTTTCGCTTTCATAACCCAAAATTGGAGAGGCAAACCCCTGATAATCCACGAAGTCATCGTGAACCTCATTGCTGCCACCACTACTAGAAAAGGACTTTGTGTGCAATGTAAACTTGATACAAACCAATATCCCATAGGGATCAAGGTGCCAGATGAAGAGATAGAACTGGTCAATATTACAAAAGATAAATTTCATGGAGAGTGGAACTACACGATCAGTCCGCGCATTGCATGACTTGATACCTTAATTTAATTACGCTTCCCTACAATAAGAATTCTGAAATTCGTTGGACATATATACAAGAGTATACCCGCAACAGCAAGAATCAAAACTACTGCTGTTCCTGAATCTACTTTTTTTTTTATTTCTTCTGTCATCTTTATTTGTCGCCCCCATAAAACTCTATGACCTCTCCACTGCTCCTTACTCTAAATTCAGTGATCTGCCCCGTACCATCCACGGTGATCTTCCTGAAGTATGGTGGATATTCGTCGCTTTTTCCTCGTAGCCCACATGCGGCAGTCTGGACGACGACGGGTTTATGTTCGTCCCACCATGTTTCGAGGTTGTTCGCAGTCTCCAGTTGCTGGCTGTAGACATCAGAATATATCCTGACATTATGTTTTTTATCCGCCTCAACCCATTCCTTTTCCAACCTGAACTCGATGTTCCTATGGGCGTGACCGGAAAAGACAAGATCTACCTTCTTGTGATTAGGTTCCACATTCTCACCGATCAACTCACTCTCTCTGTAACCCATACAGAGATAATAAAACTGACTCAGATAATAGTTTATGGAACCATAAGTGAGATTACATTCATCTTTTGCAATCCATCCCGGCTTTTGTCTTCTTGACTCCCAGAGATCACTCCATCTATCATCTTTTGATGGATTGATGGGGGGGGCATGTAGGAAAATGAAGGATCTCTTATCCCCTTCTACATTCTTATTATCAGGAACAGATAGAACCTTCTCCAACCAGACTATCTGGCTCCAGTTGTAATAGTTCTGCTCGGGATCAAATGCCATTGAATCAGGAGAACCACCAAGGATATTGTCTTCAAGACTCAGTTTATTGATATCTTTTATCGTTTTATCCTCCATAAATTGTCTAACAAAGAAATCAGCGCCTGTATCCATAACAATGAAAGAATGGTTACCAATCCGAAAAGCATAGTCAAAGTAAGGGTTAATATGCTTGAGATAATGGTGGAGTGCCTTTGCTTCGGCGTGGAGTGGTAAATATATGTATATATCGAACAGTTTACAGATTACCTTCTTAATGTGGTTCCTACCTACATCTGATAATGTCCAGCCTATTTCTGATAACGCCCATAGTACAAGTACACCAATAACCCAAGCGGCATACGTTTCATACCATGCCACCACGCCCCCAGCCGTCATGACCCGCAGAACCCACGGTGCAAACTTGCTGGTAAAGAGTATGGAAAGATTTTTTCTTAATCTTTGCATTTTCTTGTCGGCAAAGGCACCGAAGTTCAGTTTCTTAAAAGCATCACTCCTTACCCCTCTTGATAGTTTTGTCCAATCATCTTCCGAGTATTCAATAGAATCGAAGGCTTTGTAGTCATAATGTATAAGCTCATCATAATGCAAACCGAATTTTTCATTGAAAATCGACAATCCATCTTCGTAGATTCCAGTCTTCCTCAAATAGGTCTTGGGGTCGTAAGGATGCAGGCGCCAGTCGTGGTTTCCCGTGGATGTGAAGGTTGCCACCTTTAGCCCCAAGTTGCCTTTTAACTCCTCCTTCCCAGCGCCGGTAATAATGTTGATAAAGGTCTTCCAGTTGTTCTCGGCTACATTGGGCTCGTCGTCCCATCCATGGAAAGCAAAATCTACCAGATCGCCGGTAATGACAACAAAATCGAGTTCACCTCTGTCTGCCATATCGTTGGCTATGCGAATAAACTCCCGCAATTTATCATTAAAGTTTATATAGGTTGTTTCAATATCTTTCCGACATCGCTTACTCTTTTCCTTGAGCACTTCATCCAAGATCTCGTCATTCCTCTTGGCAAGATGGAGGTCAGTGAGATGAATGAAGTTGAGATCCTTCTTAAAGTTCAGGACAAACTGTATTGAATGATAATTAACCTTCTCACAATTTTTGGATTTGTCTACAAAAACTAAGTCGAAGAGTGTAGGCAGGCATCTCCCACCGTTCTCCCGTAAAAGTGTGTTATAATCGCCCTTGATAGAGACACCTATCTTCCAGTAACGGGTCTCTTCTCCAAAAACTTTGTAATGTAACTCGCTGTTGATAATCTCCTTGGTAGCACCCATCTCAGGAAATTCAGAGAGCAGATTCCATTCAACAATCTCTTTTGGTTCATCCACAATATTGAGGAGGATATTGGCTGACGCCCCATCCGATGGTCGTAGATAAAATGCCCCTTCAAACAATTCCTTCAAAGGGGAGACAAATTCCCCACACTGACATGCAACGATCAGGGGGATCGTCTTACCCTTTCCAAGTTCTTCAAGAGAGACAATCTCAGGACAACCCAGATTGGGGCTTATGATCAGAGGGAATTCTGTTGTTTTTGTCATTGTCTTCCTTAGCTGCTCACTATTATCGGGATAGATTACTTCTACAGTATGTGTTTAGCTCACTAAATCGACATCGGTAGGCGGCGTAATTTCGCACATTTTTCGATTTTTGATAATGGCTACAATTTCCA
>JAYELB010000226.1:0-11873 GCA_034717055.1 Methanobacteriota archaeon | reverse complement strand
AGAATGCCCTGCAGAAGTGGTTTAAAAAGTCCACGCTCAGCATACTCTGGAAGTTTCCACACAAACTGAGCTGCCAGAACTTCCTGAACCACTACAACTATGTAGATCCGGAGACCAGCAGGAAGATAGAGGATGATCTATGCGCGGCGATGATCGAGATGGGTATAACGCCGCATCTACTCTTCCTGGACGAGTCCAACTGGTTCACATACATTGAAAAGTGAGAGGAACTTCCCCGAAAGGGGAAAAGCAAGCAGTTCAGGTATGACAAGAACCTGATCTCTGTGGGACTCGCGGTATCCGAAGATAATGTGCCGTTTATGCATGAAACCTACGAAGGAAACATGCACGACTCAAAGATATTCCCCAGACTGCTGGACACGCTCACAGAACGGTTAAGTAACCTGAAAGTAACCACCAAGAATCTGGTACTGGTCTTTGACAAGGGCAATAACTCAGAAGTGAATATTGGGGGCGTATTGTCCGACATGCACATCGTAGCATCGGCAAAACACGAGCAAGCAAGGGATTTGCTGAAAATACCACTTGATAAGTACAAATACATGTACACAAACCCCAAAGGTCACAAGATATATGGTTACAGGACAAAATACACGTTCTTTGGGAAGGAATTTACCACAGTCGTTGCGTATAGCGATGCCTCGTACAAAAAACAGAAGGGAAGTTATGAGAAGCGAAAGTCAAAGATGCTGGAGAAATTCGCGGATCTGAAAAGAAGGCTTGGGAGCAACAGAGGTAAAGAGCGGAATGCAAGTAGCGTGGAGCAAGAAGTAAGTGGGATCATCCATAAGGATTTCAAAGCGATAATCGGATATAAGATTGGTGAGATACCCGAGGGTAAGAAAAAGCCTGTCATTGAGTACTGGATCAAAGATGCAGAGAAAGAACGTTATGAGGGGTTCGGAAAGATGATAGTTTTCACTGACAAGGACAAATGGCACTCTGACAAGATAGTGAAGGTCTATAACCAGAAATCCCTTGTGGAAGACGACTTCAAACTGCTGAGCGATGCATTCCTCGTTCCGATAGGACCTATTAACCACCACAAGGACGCTAACATCAGAGTGCACACATTTCTTTGCATTACAGGACTGCTTTTTTACAGATACTTAGCCTACCGGTGCAAACATTACCGCATAAGTCTGAAACAACTTGTGGAGGAGCTGGAAGGGATACATATTGCGCTTGCAAAGAATAGTGCGGGTGGGCGCGGGATCGAGTTGGTAGTTGAGGAGATGAATTCGACACAAGCCAGATTATTCTCCCATCTGAATCTCGGGAAATTTATCACAGGGTAGCTAAATCGGGATCAGAGGGGTTAATGTTTTGGTGGGGACTATGTGGATGAAGGCTTCGGCTATTGATTTTTTGCATATGTTTGAAAGTCAAGTATATGAACGGATATTCAGGAAAGATTCTGGAGGTAGATCTGAACACCAGCAGACTTACCAACTGATCTATCGACGAAAAAACTGCACGCAAGTTCCTTCGAGGTAAATGACTCGGGTTAAAGATCCTGCATGACGATTTCAAGCCTGATGTTGATTCGCTTGGACCGGATAACACAATCGTCTTTGCAACAGGTCCCGCAACAGGGACCAGTTTTCCGACCGGTGGTAGATACCATGTGATGGCGATGAAGTCCCCGTTAACAGGTGGCATCGGAAGCTCGAACTCGGGTGGTAGACCATCGTCGAAAGCGCGCTCACGTTGAACTCCTATGCATGATCCGGTCGTTCGGTTATGTTGATCCGGATGAAAGTGACTTCCCCTGCGTACCTCCCCTCCATCTTATTGATCACGGGCATCTGTTGGTGACAGAAGGGACCGCATATCCGGGAAGAGAGTTAATGAGGGCAGAGCTGGCTATACTGATGGGTCGCAGTTTTTCCCAGGGTGATGATTTTTAATTTACCCTTCATTAATTCCATGATTGAGATTGATATGTCTCAATGTCTCATATAGGCGAAAGTGCGAAAGCTCGCACAGCATGTGCATCATATTCATTAATCCGGTGTCCCCAGCCAGTTGTTGCCTTTGCATATACATGTAAGTTCTCGGAAAAAGCCGCCTCAGTACAGCTTCCACGTAGTAGTTCTATTGCTGTCTCATTTTCAAAATTACCATATCCGTCACCAGTGTAATTTCCAACAGAATGAGCCCCTGCTTCACCACCGACTACTGAAGTGACCTTTGTTGTTCCACGTATAATATAAAAGTTAAATAAAGCAAAGTTATCCGGATGGGTTGCATGGAATGCAATATGAACTGTTTCATCTCCCGGGCTATAGCGCAGAAAACCGCATTCATCCGCAATACCTATAGTGCCAATAGCTGGTGCATCTATAACAGCGCTGCATTTCCTGTTATCAATGTGAAGTGGAAATACAAAACCACCATTATCAATTTCTCCGGATGTGTTTTTGCGAGTGAGAATTGTACCATTACCATCAACACCCGTTGGCACTATAAACTCGAATTTTATACCATCAGGCATTACTTGATTGCCTGCATTATCATAGACCTCCAGCTTGATGTCGTGCTTCCCATTTGAAATTGCATTAGATTCCAGAAAACCGCTATAAATGTCAGCGAACCAATCAGTAGTGGGCCAATAGGTCTCGCAGTCTCCCATACTTTCGCACACATCTGGTGCGTTATGTGGCCTGAATTCATAAAGGTTCATACCATTAATGCCTTTTGGGCCCAGCGAATAAACAGGAAATGTCAGCACGCCATTATCATCCTTTACATAATGAACATTAACCGGCTCTGAAAATTCTTGCCATTTGGTCTCGTTTTCATGTTTATACGACCAGCGATAGTACATTATCTCATTAGTAGGTATGCGACTATCATATCCATGACGCAGTCCAAGGCGATCTCCAAATGGTGCATAAACCATAGTGTAACCACTCTTCCAGTCAGTATAATTTGTTAGACCATTCGCATTTATGTTATCAAGTGTTGTTCTGCCAACTGCATACGGCATAACCCAAAAATCAACCTTTTCCGGAGGGAGTGCTGGTGGTGTCTCTGGTGGCAGGATGTTTATTTTATGGCAATATATATTATTTTCTTCACTTAATTCTTCTACTGCTTCTGCAGGGTCTACCACAGCTCCAAGGCAGTGAATTCCAGGAGAAGTTTTCTCAGGTATATAGAGATCAAGGGTATAGCTAACAGAACCACCTGGTGAAATTGACTCGGTCCTGGATATTCTGCCCCCCTCCAGGAGCATATCTTCAACAAAATCTTCTCTCGTCTTGCCTGCATAGACCGGATAAACTGCCAATTCTAAAGGAATGTTATTATCAGAGGATAGAATTAAATCTACAACATAATATACTACCTCGGATTCTATAGACCCGGGCGCTGTTGCAGAACCTATATTGCTGACAATTACTTCTAAAGCGACATTTTCTCCAGCTATGACCTTCTCAGGTCCGTTAATAGCAACTATAAGATCGGGTACCCCCTCCGTTGGACAAACATCGTCGATACACAGCTCTTGCCCGCCAATGACTAACGAGTTGATCGTACCGGATAATTTGAGACTGCCTTTATCATTTCCAAAACCGTTAATAACCAAGACATTGGCACCGCCTATGTTTAATCCGTTGATATCGACAAAGTCTTCGAAGTTCCGGAAGTCGCCGTTGATCTCGATGTTGAGGTTGCCGCCGTATTCACCGAAAAGGAGGGAGATACCACTGCAGGAACTTCCGAAGTCAAAATCGAGGTTGACATTATTAACCCACATCTCCTGACCAGAGCCGCCAGCGTTACCGTTATTCTCAATCTCTGCGTAACCGTCGGATGTCCAGTTTTTGTTATCCCATTGGAAGGGCAGAACGGTGATGGTTGCGCCCGAGTCTGTGAAGACGTCCACGACATGGTACACCGCCCCCATCAACAGGTCCTCAAAATCAACGCACTCCAACTCAGGTTGTGCGCATTCAAATACCGCCTCCATGCAGTTATTCTCTTCGTTGCCCTCATTCACAAAATCTCCGTAATCGGCACATACCCCCACAACATCCTCTGGAGAGGTGCAACTCCAGCTATAATAGTTGAAACATCTTTCCACGCTCGCTCCGGGTGCCAAGTCCAAATCCACCTGCTCCTTTATCTGATACAGACCGTCCACAAACAGTGTGGTGTAATGCCCCTCAGAAGCAGTCGCATCGCCGATGTTCTCTATCTGATAACAGATAGTGCCGTAATCATTTGAGATATCAGTTATCACGAGGTCCGGCTTCCTGGACGCGCAATCACGGGTGCATCCCCTCACATCATCATCATTCCAGTTATCTGTCGTGTCGCAGACGTTATCATCCCCTGAATTCTTAGCGGAATCGTGGATGTCTGTTGGGTTGGAACAGACGGTGTTTTCAGAAAATGTGTTGCCATCGCTGTTTGATGAGAAAAATACTCCGTATTTCCCGTTATCTTCGATTATGTTATTATGGATGTTGTTTGAATTGGACTCTTCGCTGATCCAGATGCCGTCGTAATAGTTTGAGCTTATCTCGTTCTCGTATATCTCGTTCTTGGACGAACCATACAGCGTTATCCCGGATTCAAAGTCGGTGATCACACAGTTCTTGATCGTGTTGCCGCTCTTACCGTTCATCGTGATTCCAGACTCAAATTCCCCGCTATCGTCGCCGTCGATTATGTGCCCACTACCATCGAAGACGACATTGTCTGCGCCAAAGGTTATGCCGGACCCTTTGACATTGATCAGGTCGGTTGTGAGTATCACTGTGTCATAGTCGCCATTCAATTTCTTGGTGCAGTCAGAGCAAGAATCACATGTCGTGGTGGCAAACGCGGTGACCTCGCCATCATCGGTGGCTGCTACCGCGCTCGTTGCAATCGAGAGTACCATTATCACTGTCAAGAGTGTTGACAGAACTGTTTTGCCTTTCATTTTTTTCCACATCCCTTCGTTACGCGCCTGCCACATCACCAGAACACGAATTCCAGACATGGCATTTTGCTATTTCTACACCGGTTCTGTGCCGCAACATGCACCTCCACGACCTATCAACACCCGCCTAACAGATCCATAACAGTATCAGGATGCTCGATAGGCACTCTCTGAACCATTCTCTTGAGACCTCACGGGTGTTATCGGGGCACCAGACGCGCGTGTTATTTACCCAATCATTAATAAAACTTTCGGAACGTCAGAGACATCGTGCCGTCCGGTGCCGATACCAGCTCCAAATTCATCCCATGCCAATTTGACGGGTAATCGCGGCTTTTCACGAACCAACGATAATCTTATCACCCCCTCCGCGCATCCCTCACACGGCGTCTCATACTGAGTTGCACAAACCTGTCAGGAGGTTATGTATATGAACGGATATTCAGGAAAGATTCTGGAGGTAGATCTGAGCACCAGCAGACTTGTCAACCGATCTATCGACGAAAAAACTGCACGCAAGTTCCTTGGAGGTAAAGGACTCGGGTTAAAGATCCTGTATGACGATTTTAAGCCTGATGTTGATTCGCTTGGACCGGACAACATCATCGTCTTTGCAACAGGTCCTGCAACAGGCACGAGTTTCCCGACTGGTGGCAGATACCATGTGATGGCGATGAAGTCCCCGTTAACAGGCGGCATCGGAAGCTCGAACTCGGGTGGCAGATGGGGTCCGCTCATCAAGGCGGCGGGATATGACGCGGTTGTGATCAAAGGCGCATCGGATACACCGGTGTACCTCAAGATCGTCGAGGGCGCAGCCGAGCTTGTGGATGCGACCAGACTCTGGGGCAAGACCACATTCTCAACGACCGACGAGATCACCGCGGAGATCGGAGATGCGGCATCGGTCGCATGCATCGGACCTGCTGGCGAGAATATGGTGGCGATTTCGTGCATCATCAATGACAACTACCGGGCAGCTGGAAGAACCGGCATGGGCGCTGTCATGGGCAGCAAGAAACTGAAGGCAATCGCAGTATACGGTACCAAGAAGGTCTCGGTTGCAAGACCCTATGAGATGACGGAAGAAGTGAAAGCAGCGATTCATAAGATACGGGAGAACCCTGTTCTAGGCACTGGCGGGGGACTTCCGACGTATGGGACTGCGGTTCTTGTCGATGCCATAAACGCCCAGGGCGCATATCCTGTGCGGAACTTCCGGACAGGGTATTTTCACAATGCCGGTGAACAGAACGGTGAAACGCTTGCCAAGAAGTATCTCACCGGAAAGAAAGCCTGCTGGGGCTGTCCGATCGGTTGCGGAAGATCCACATCGGTTCCGGACGGTGTGTTCAGCGTAACAAAGGGCGAAGGACCCGAATACGAGACGATATTTGCGTTCGGCTCAGACTGCGGGATTGCAGAACTCGATGCGATTGCAAAGGCGAACCATCTCTGCAACGAACTCGGGCTCGACACCATCTCAACTGGCACAACCATCGCATGCGCAATGGAACTGGCAGAGATCGGAAAGATTCCGGAATCGATGCTCCACGGGCTCAATCTGCAGTTCGGGAACGCCGGAGCGATGGTTGAAGCGGTATGGATGACCGCGTACCGTGCCGGGATCGGCGAGGATCTGGCACTCGGTTCTCAAAGGCTTGCCGCGAAGTACGGGGCACCCGAACTCTCTATTAGCGTGAAAGGTCTCGAACTCCCTGCTTATGATCCACGCGCCATACAGGGAATCGGTCTCAACTATGCGACCGCCAACCGCGGAGGCTGTCATGTGAGTGGTTACACGATATCGCCGGAGGTTGTGGGACTCCCTGAAAAACTGGATCCGCACACAACAGAAGGAAAAGCGGGGTGGGTCAAGACGTTCCAGGACTTTACATCGCTTGTCAACTCCTCTGTTGTCTGTCTCTTCAACACATTTGCGCTCGGACTCCCTGATTATGCGAGCATGCTTTCATGTATCACGGGATGGGAGATGGACGCAGGTGAACTGCTGATTATCGGTGAGCGGGTGACCAATCTCGAGAGGATGATCATCAACCGCTACGGCTTCGATGAGAAGGATGATACGCTGCCCAAGAGATTACTGAGCGAGCCGATGCCGGATGGACCGTCTAAAGGAGAGGTATCGCATCTGGACAAGATGCTCCCCGAGTATTACACGCTTCGCGGATGGGTGAATGGAAGACCCGGGCAAGAGAAACTGAGGGAGCTTGGACTGGCGTAGTCATCTTATCCCTCCATCTCTCTACAATCAGGAGTGGGGTGTGGTGGGTGTGGGGCGGGTGTGGGATCATTCGTTCATTCACGATTATGCGTTGGGTTTATGAGTGCTTGAGCCAATAAAACGATACAATGATCACCAGAGACGATGTACTGGATGCGATTACCACAAACAACATCAAATTCGTCAGGCTCCAGTTCGTGGACATTCTTGGAATCGTGAAGAACGTGGCAATACCGGCTGCACAGATGCAAAAGGCACTCTCTGCCGGAATATCATTCGATGGCTCATCCATCGAGGGGTTTGCAAGGATTCAGGAATCCGATATGGTGTTGAAGCCAGACCCGAAAACATTCAAGATTCTGCCATGGGAAGCGGATGGGGGCAGGGTCGCCGGGATCGTATGCGATGTCCATCTCCCGGACGGGACCCCGTTTACTGGCTGCCCGAGACACGTTCTCAAGAAAGCACTTGCAGAAGCAGAGACGATGGGCTACGTCATGAATACGGGACCGGAACTTGAATTCTTCCTCTTTGAGAAGCGAGACGGCGTCCCGACGACAATCCCGCATGATTCCGGAGGCTACTTCGATTTCCCGCCCGTTGATCTTGCAGAGGGCATTCGCAGAGAGATTGTGATCGCGCTTGAGGATATGGGCTTCGAGATCGAGGCATCGCACCACGAGGTTGCTTGCGGGCAACACGAGATCGATTTCAAGTATAGCGACGCGCTGACGACCGCGGACAACGTGATCACATTCAAGTACGTAACAAAGACGATTGCAACGAATAAAGACCTTCACGCTACATTCATGCCGAAACCGGTCTTCGGGGCGAGCGGCTCTGGGATGCATATAAACATATCGCTGTTCGCTAAAGACGGCGGGAATGATGAAAACATCTTCTTCGATCGCAATTCCGATCATGAGATCAGCGATACCGCAAGGCACTTCATAGGCGGGCTGCTAACGCACATCAAGGCGATCACCGCGATCACAAACCCGCTCGTAAACTCGTACAAACGGCTCGTCTCCGGATACGAGGCTCCGGTCTACATCACATGGTCATGGGCAAACCGGAGTTCGCTGATCCGGGTTCCTGCAGCACGCGGCACCGGGACAAGGATCGAACTTAGGTCTCCAGATCCATCGTGCAATTCATACCTCGCATTTGCAGCCATACTCGCGGCTGGGCTGGACGGGATAAAAAATAAGATTGATCCTGGCGAACCGATCGAGGAGAACATCTACGAGATGGACTTCCATGAGATTACTGCTGCTGGAATCGATACGCTTCCGACAAGCCTCAGCCTTGCACTTGATCATCTGAAATCGGATGATGTCGTGAGGTCTGCGCTTGGTGAGCATGCGTACGGTGCATTCATGCGAATCGCAAACGCGGAATGGGAAGATTACCGGGTTCAAGTGCACCAGTGGGAGCTGGACCGGTATCTTGGCTTGCTTTGAGTCTGTTTCGAGTTCGGGGCTTTTGAGCCCCATTCCCCCCTCATTCACTCACCCGTGATACGTGGTCTGCACCGGCTCTGGTTTCTTCTTCTGCTGGAAGTTGATGTTTGGCAGAGGCATCGCAGACGGGAGCCCGAGCGTTGACGAAAGTGTGACCGCAAGCGGAGCAAGATTGCTAACCATCGTGTTTGCGATCTGGTTCTGAACGTCGGATGGAGCTTTCCCATTGTCCCAGTCGCTCTTGATCTGAGTTACATCTTGTTCATCCGAATAATACTCAGAAAACCCCTCGAATCGGATGTGTCCCACATTCGGGCTCAAGTAGTTGATTGAAAATGCGTATTCAACCCTCAAAACCGTCTTTTCGCCGAATGGCGTCTGTTTTGGTACAACCGATACACCCTTCAGATTGATGTCGTAGTTGATGTTGATATTCTTCTGTCGCTTGACCTCTTCCGGGGTCGTGTATGTCTTGGATTCGACCTGAGTCACTCTAAAATTCACTATCATATATTCCCTCCTGTGATCATCTTCGTCCCACGGCTCATCGCTATTCTACCCGTTCTTACGAGCTCCCTGATCCCAAATCTACCCAGCATATCCGTGATTGCCATAATCTTTCCCTGATTACCTGTAACCTCAATTATTAGGGTCTCCGCACCGACATCAATAATCTTTGCACGGAATATGTCTGCGATCTGCATGATCTCGGCTCTTGTCTCTGTATCGGCAGCCACCTTGATCAATGCCAGCCCTCTGTCAACCGATTTGTCCGGAGGCAGATCCGATATCGAGATCACATCGATCAGCTTACCGAGCTGGCTCGTGACCTGTGCAAGCACCCGGTCATCGCCTGCGACGACGATTGTCATCCTCGAGATCGTGGAATCTTCTGTTGTGCCGACCGCAAGGCTCTCGATGTTGAACCCGCGTCTGCTGAACAGTCCGGAGACGCGTGCGAGCACACCTGGCTTGTTCTCCACAAGCACTGCGAGTGTATGTTTCATGACGCAACCTCCAGATCGAGAATTTCGTTGATCGCAGCGCCAGCAGGAACCATCGGGAAGACGTTTTCCATCGGATCGACCACGAAATCGATAATAACGGTTCGATCCGCCGCGATCGCCTCTGATATTGCCGAGGAGATCCCTGATGGTTTATCCACACGGATCCCGATCAGACCGTAAGCCTCTGCCAGTTTCACGAAATCGACGCTATCTGCGATGTTCGTATACGAGTACCTCTCGTCAAAGAAGAGTTCCTGCCACTGCCTGACCATTCCGAGATTGCCGTTGTTGAGAATCGCCACGATCACCTTGATATCATTCTTTGCAACGGTCGCAAGCTCCTGTGACATCATCTGGAACGAGCCGTCGCCAGCGATGTCGATTACGGTCTTGTCGGGGCAGCCGACCTTCGCGCCCATCGCGGCAGGGAATCCGTAGCCCATGGTTCCCAAGCCCCCTGATGTGATAAACGTTCGCGGGCTCTCAAATTTGAAGTACTGCGCCGCCCACATCTGGTTCTGTCCAACCTCGGTAACGATGATCGCGTCAGGGCAGGCGTCATAAAACTCCTGGACGACCTGCTGCGGCTTAATCACGTTCTCGCTTCGGTTGTACTGGAGCGGATGCTCCTCCTTCCATGCCGCAATCTTCGCAAGCCATTCCTGCGATCTCGTCTGCATGCCATGCAGATGGGATTCCAGCGACTGCATGACCGGTCCGGCGTTTCCTATGATCGGAAGATCGACCCGTATGTTCTTTCCGATCTCTGCCGGGTCGATATCGATGTGGATGACCTCCGCATGCGGCGCAAACGCATCGATCTTTCCTGTAACACGGTCATCGAATCGTGCGCCGACTGTGATCAGGAGGTCTGACTCCTGGATTGCATAATTGGCGTATTTGGTGCCGTGCATGCCGGGCATTCCAAGAGCCAACTGATGCGTGCCTGGAAATGCTCCAATTCCAAGTAGCGTCGTTGTCACTGGCGCCATGATCGTTTCGGCGAGTTTCAGGAGTTCGGATGCCGCATTCGAGATTATTACGCCACCGCCTGCGTAGATCACCGGACGCTTGGATTCACGGATCATGGATGCGGCGCGTTTTATGAGATCATGATCAACGGCAATATCCGGATGGTACCCGCGCAGATACACGCGCTTAGGATACTCGAATTCGAATTCCTCGGTTGTGATGTCCTTTGGGAGATCTATCAAGACCGGTCCCGGTCTTCCGGTTGATGCGATGTAAAACGCCTCTTTTACGACCCACGGAAGGTCGTTTATATTTTTGATTAGATAATTGTGTTTTGTGATCGGAAGCGTGATTCCGGTGATGTCCGCCTCCTGGAAGGCGTCGTTTCCGATCATCGGTGTCGGAACCTGTCCTGTTATCGCGACGATCGGAACTGAGTCCATGTAGGCGTTTGCGATGCCGGTAACGAGATTAGTTGCGCCGGGTCCGGATGTTGCGAGGCATACCCCGACCTTTCCGGTTGCTCGTGCGTATCCGTCTGCCGCATGTGCGGCACCCTGCTCATGCCGTACCAGAATGTGCCTGATGTCTGAATCGTACAGTTCGTCGTACAGCGGCAAGAGCACGCCTCCGGGATATCCGAAGATCGTGTCAACTCCTTCATTGCGCAGGCAAGCGATCAATGCTTTTGCACCAGAGATAGACATATCAGTCACAATTTTTATCCTCCTTTTGATCAGGGTTATTATCGTTATGGTGAGGTCATAAAGTATGTGGTTGGTAGCGGCACATACGGGGTGCCGTCAAGGAACATGCTCAATACAATATGGTGGGAACCACAAAATTAACACGGATTTCCACAAGATTTCTGTGTTGATCTTGTGCAAGGCACAATCGAAAATCCCAGTGAAATGCACCCGGAGACTTTTGTTCTTTGCGTCATCGCGTCTTTCTCGTTATTGTTTTCCAATTTAACGAGAAATGCGCAAAGAGTTTTGTCAATCTCAGTCTTCACGTCTTTTGCGTTGTTGTACATCCAACTGACATTACGGAAATCACTGGATTTCCAGACAGTGCCCTTGTGCAATCTTGTGGTCTCATACTAGGGTGATGAAAGGATGTGTATACCCCGTACTGAATTGGTCCCATTTTTGTTTCATTTTAGTACTGGAGCGAAAGCATCTTTCCAATTGGATTGAACCGATTGCTACTGGTTTTTCTTGCACCGT
>JAYELB010000225.1:0-2805 GCA_034717055.1 Methanobacteriota archaeon | reverse complement strand
GCGAATGCCTCGGTGAAGAAGGTCGCAGTCCATAAAAACATAACTATTATTTTAAGATCACGCACCTCATGTTGATAATCCTTAAGTCTTAACAGAACAACATATTACAGAGATTATAATGACCACAACCCCTGACTCGCAAACACAGTTGGAACCGGAGACTGACAGGGTACACCAGGTCGCAATCACAGAGGAACTCAAATCATCGTATCTCGATTATGCGATGAGCGTGATCGTCGGGCGTGCGCTTCCTGATGTCAGGGATGGGTTAAAGCCTGTGCACCGCCGCATCCTTTATGCGATGCTCGAGAGCGGCGCAACACCGGATAAGCCGCACCGTAAATCGGCACGCATCGTTGGTGACGTGATGGGCAGGTACCATCCGCATGGCGATGCCGCGATCTACGACACCATCGTCAGGATGGTGCAGACGTTCTCGCTTCGGTATCCGCTTATTAACGGGCAAGGGAATTTCGGCTCAATCGATGGCGATTCCGCGGCAGCTATGAGATATACTGAAGTAAAGATGGCGAAGGTCGCAAAGGAGCTTCTCGACGACATAAACAAGGATACTGTAGATTTTGTTCCGAATTATGATAATTCATTGAAAGAGCCGTCCGTTCTCCCTGCGCTGCTTCCGAATCTGCTTGTGAACGGCTCGACCGGGATCGCTGTTGGGATGGCAACGAATATGCCGCCGCACAACTTAGGTGAGGTCGTAGACGGCACCATCCACCTGATCGACAATCCTGATGCGACCGTTTACGAACTGATGGCGTATGTGAAGGCGCCGGATTTCCCGACGGCTGCTGCAATAACCGGACTTAAAGGGGTTCTGGCTGCATACACGACAGGACGCGGCATCGTCGAGATGATTGCCAGAACCGAGATCGAGGCGAAGAATGACCGGGAGCGGATCATCGTCACCGAACTTCCGTACCGCGTGAACAAGGCGAAACTTGTTGAGAACATCGCAGATCTCGTGAAGGGAAAGCAGGTCGAGGGCATCAGTGATCTCAGGGACGAATCAGATAAGGACGGTATCAGAGTCGTTATCGAGACCAAGAAGGGCGCGAACACGCAGGTCATCCTAAACCAGTTATACAAGCACACGCAACTTAAGACCACCTTCGGGATCATCAACCTTGTGCTGGTGAACGGCGAGCCGAAGGTTCTCCCACTGAAGGGCTTGATGCAGTGTTATATCGATCACAGAAAAGAGATAATCACCCGGAGAAGCAGATACGATCTTAAGAAGGCAGAAGACCGGATGCACATCCTTGACGGGCTGAAGATCGCTCTCGATAATATCGATGCCGTGATCAAGCTTATACGGTCATCAAAAACGACAGAGGCAGCAAAAGATGGATTGATTTCGAATTTCGGACTGTCTGATGTGCAGGCGAAAGCAATCCTTGAGATGCAGCTTCGCCGTCTTACTGGTATTGAACGCGAGAAACTGGAGGACGAGTACACATCACTCGAAGAGACGATCGCGTTCTTACGAGAAGTGCTCGCAAACCCTCAAAAAGTCCTCGACCTGATAAAAGAGGAGCTCCTCGTGATAAAAGAGAAGTACGCTGATCCAAGGAGGACCGAAATACTCGAGGCGCACGAGGAGTTCGAGGACGAGGACTTGATCCCGTCGGAAGATGCGATCATCACGATCTCGAACACCGGCTACATCAAACGTGTGCCCGTCGGTACGTACAGGAGTCAGGGGCGCGGTGGCAGGGGTGTTATCGGCATGGGCACGAAGGAAGAAGACGTCGTTGAAGACATCTTCATCGCAAACACCCACGATTACATCCTATTTTTCACAGACAAGGGCAAGGTTCACTGGATCAAGGTATATAGGATTCCAGAGGCAAGCAGGCAGTCAAAAGGAAAGGCGATCGTGAATCTGCTAGAGTTATCCGGCGACGAGAGTGTTACCGCGTTTGTCAAGGTCAGCACGTTTGATTCGGATCATTATCTTGTCATGGCGACAAAGCGCGGGATTGCCAAGAGAACCGCGCTTCCCGAGTTTGCACGTCCACGTAATGGTGGGATCATTGCGCTTAAGCTGGATCCCGGGGACGAACTGGTATCTGTTAGGATGGTTGCCGATTCCGATGACATCCTCATCGGTACCGCTCACGCCAAAGCGATCCGGTTCCATGCGCCGGACGTGCGCAGCATGGGCAGGAGCGCACGCGGCGTCCGGGGCATAACACTTGCTGCGAACGATTATGTTGTTGATATGGAGATCGTGGAGGCGGGTGCCGCGCTCCTGACCTTGACTGAGAACGGATACGGGAAACGGACTGAATTCGATGAATACCGCGTCACAAAGCGCGGAGGGAAAGGAATCATCACAATCATCCCGAATCTGCGAAATGGGCTTGGGATAGCGATCAAAACCGTCTACGAGGACGACGAACTCTTCGTCACCAGCCAGAATGGAAACATCATCCGGATTCCTGTGCGTGATATCAGGATGCAGGGCAGGAATACTCAGGGTGTGCGGATTATGCGGCTCGATCCGGGTGACCGTGCGGTTGCTGTTGCGCGGGTTGGAAGATTATCTGAGAACGATATGGAAGATCAGGAAGGTTAGCAGCAATTCTCATTTTGAAAAATTGGGTGAACCGTCTCGCAAAGCAAATGTATTTATATAACATAATCTCAAAAATATACCCCATAAGTCCACAAAGATATGCCTGGCGGTGTTAACAATTTTAGATCAAATCATAAAATCATTTCGATTGGTGATCCAGAGCTTTCCAGACAAACGTACTGGAAAGAATTTGACATACACCATGG
>JAYELB010000224.1:0-11985 GCA_034717055.1 Methanobacteriota archaeon | reverse complement strand
CATAAGGTGGTGCACGGTCAAAATATGGGTGCGCCGCTTGGGTTGCCGCGGTCGTGCTACGAGTCAGGCGATCTGCCGTGCGGGGTCTGAGAACCGCATCTCATGCGTACACGAGCGTTTTCCGAGGCGGGGGAAGATCCGGGGTTGGATATACCATCCCGTCGTATCCACTTCAAATTAAGTGGTAAGCGAGGCACCATCTAAAAAATAGGAGACTTTGATAATTATCGTAGATGCAGATTTCACAAATTCACTCCGATATTTCCTTAAGTCAGTGACACAGATTGAGGTTTTTATGTATATATTTCAGAAAGATTGAAGGCGAGTTTTACCATACTTTTTGGAGTGAATACCTCCCGCCCAAGAACGCAAAACACTATAGTACCGATTTGATGCAGCGATTGGGATTCGCACCGGAATAATAGTTTTATTACAAACTTAAACGTCTGCTAACTCAACAATTTAGTCACAAACCCCCAAAAACACCCGCTCCATCACTTGTAATACTTCTCCTGCACATCCTCGCCCAGCCGCCCGATCGCGTCAGCCCGACACTGTCTACAGTGCCGCATCTGCTTGGTAATCTTACTACATTTATCTTGTATGGCGCGCTTCTCCGAGAGCGTTGGCGGCGTGATGTCTGCAAACTTGTACTGTGGGATCAGTGGCATGATGTTCTGCAGGTAAACTCCAAGTTCCCGGATCTTCTTTGCGACATCGGTGATGTGATGATCGTTGATCGTCGGTATGAGAACCGTATTCACCTTTGTGATCAGCCCCAGTTCAACGGACATCGCAAGCCCTTCCAGTTGATTCTTGAGGATGATCTCTGCGCCTTCTCTCCCGGTATACTTCTTTCCATGATAATTTACAAACGAGTATATCTTCTCGCCGATCTCAGGATCGACCGCACTCAGGGTCACCGTGACGTTCGAGACTCCAAGATCCTTCAGAAGTTTTACCTTCTCAGGAAGCAGGAGTCCGTTGGTGCTGAAACACTTGATCAGATGCGGAAAATCTTCTTTTAGGAGCCGGAGCGTTTCGAACGTTTCCTCATTAAAAAGCGGCTCTCCAGGACCTGCAATACCGATCACCTTGATATACGGGAAGTCCCTGATCACGTTCCTGACACGCTCGACCGCCTCCTCCGGCGACAACACTTGACTTGTAACACCGGGTCTGCTCTCGTTTACGCAGTCAAACTCCCTGATACAGTAGTTACACTGGATGTTACACTTCGGCGCGACAGCAAGATGCATCCGCCCGAACGCGTGACATGCACCCGCGCTGAAACAGGGATGCTCTTGTATCTGTCTTAACTGAGACGGATCCCATGGCACATCCCTGCCGTCGATCTTTGCTATACGGTACTCTTCGGAAGTCATACTGCCTCTACAACCTTAACTTCAGGAACTTCCTTCATGAGAATCCGCTCGACTCCGCCTTTTAGCGTGTACTGCGACATGGCGCATCCGGAACATGCGCCAACAAGCCGCACCTTCACTGTGCCATCGTCCTCGACGTCGACCAGTTCGATATCGCCGCCGTCTGCCTGCAGCATCGGTCTGATCTTCTCGATTACCGGTTCAACTTTCTCTTTTATATCAGTCAATCTTCTTACCTCCTTATTCTGTTCCATTCATTTCCGTTCCGTTTCAGTGTAATTTCTGCATACGTTTGTAAACCTATCGCTCAATTGTACTCTCTGGCGCGCCCGCAAACCGGACAAGGGCCTCCGCCTCCATCTGGTGCAGGCCCGCCGGAACGATCAGCAGATGCATGGGGGCGCCAAAATCAGATCCGGCGAGGTCGTGTAGATATCCGCACTTCACCACGACATCAGGCGATCCGGCACGTGCAATCCCGATGCCGAGAGAGCGGTCGAGCAGCCCGCGCTCATCAACCTGCATCAATAATTGAGCCGCCTCCGAAACCGTCATAAAACCCTTGTCCTGATCGATATCGAGAAAGAGCATCGTATGAAGGTCGTTATCGCGGTTTAAGAGAACTGTGTTATATGGAGTCTCTGAAACGATCGTCTTTGACCGGACAGTGTAGGGATATGGGATGGTTGCAGACTTTCCGAACCGGTAGTTCTGCAAGCCAGCAAGACCTGCTGCCGCAGATGCAATCGATGTTCCGTGAACGAGCAATGTTGCAATACCGAGATCCGATGCGCGCAGGCGTAGATCTATATGTGTCGTCGAGACCATCGGATCCCCGCCCGATAGTAGCACCACATCCCGATCGATCGCATGATGCAGCCATGCCGGATCCGTCTCGATCTCACCTCGTGAAAGCGTCGTGATCTTCGTCTGGTATCGCGACTCCATGCGTTCTATGGTTGTTCCCATCATCTTCGAGGTGTAAAACTCGGCAAATACCATATCAGCATCTTTTATTGCTCTGACACCTTTTAGGGTGATATCTTCTTCGTCATATAGCCCAAGACCAACAAACGTTAACATCGAGTCTAATCTCTGTGCCAATTTATTTAAGTTGCACCACAGAGTTGAGATCATGGGAATCCATACCAGATCGAGGCATTACCTGAGAAGCAGTGATGCGAAGAAGATCATAAAAGAACTCGAAAAGGAATTCGATCCGTCTGATATCGGGGATGTATTCAAAGGGAAGCGGTTTGAACTGATTACAACCGATGTTTGTGACATCATACTGGTCGAGGATGTACCGATGATCTTCATGCCAGATGGCGAGCCGTTTCTCACTGTGCGCGGTGCGCTTGAGGTAAAACCGGAGTCGCGCATTGTTGTGGTGGATGCTGGCGCCACCAGGTTCGTGGTGAACGGTGCTGATGTGATGCGCCCGGGAATCGTGCAGGCAGATCCCGGCATCAGGGAAGGGGATCTTGTGATCGTAATCGAGGAGGTGCACGGAAAAGCACTTGCGGTCGGGCGTGCGCTCATTTCAGGAGACGAGATGATCGGTGACTCCGGGAAAGCGATCAAATCCTTGCACTATGTTGGTGACTCTATCTGGGAAGTAACACGATAACCAAAAAGTTTATTAATGATCGATAATTACTTACATTAAGCACATATTGTGCTGTGCTGACAAAGGTGGAAAACGCCTCCTTTCACCTTTGATAACAAAACTGGGATGACGGATTCCTCCTCGTTCATATCCCGTCTGTGGGGGGGTGGGGTTACGTTTTTAATCCGGCAAGGCGTCCATAGTTTGATTACTCTGGTGCCTGGAGCAAACTATATCATCAACAGCAGAGTTTTGCACACCCCCCACACGGCGCAGTTACAGATAGCGCGTCAGCCACGATGATGCACTGCTTAGGGCTTGCCAGAAAATAACCTGTTAAAATTCATATCATCCGCCCATCTCTCTATCCGTGATAAAATCGGCAAAAGGGATTGTGAATGGCACGAATAAGCAAATTGCATGAATGTCATGAGTGTGGAGCGCCATCAGATAACTTTGCTAGTACTTACCAAAAATTGTGTGAATATTAGCATATAAAACCACGAGATTA
Organism: Methanobacteriota archaeon; assembly: GCA_034717055.1. GTDB lineage: Archaea > Halobacteriota > Methanosarcinia > Methanosarcinales > Methanogasteraceae > Methanogaster_A. Next base: position 8,480 of record JAYELB010000224.1, on the reverse strand, counting down.
CACAAGATTAACACAGAAATCTTGTGAAAATCCGTGTAATCTTGTGGTTCCTACCACGAGTTACTCAAGCTGTACTTGTGCTACTTTATTGTTCGGTGAGCACTTATTAAAACACTCCCGGGATCCGGTTTAACTAAAATAGTATCCTTGATCCGGGTAAGCGCGTCATATATTCGCTCTCTCGATGCCGCGTACGATATCCGGATGAAGCGTGAACTTCCCGGACCGAATGCGGATCCGGGGGTGACTGCGATATATGCTTCCTTAAGCAAACGTTCTGCGACAGCGTCCCCGCCACCGTAGTCAGCAACATCCAGGAAGAGATAGAACGCACCGTCCGGCTTCGTGCAGTTAAACCCGAGCGATTTCAGCCCATCTACCAGAATATCCCGCCGCGATTTGAACTCGGCTACCATCGAATCGACCGATCCGTGATCCGACCGCAGCGCGGTAACGCCTGCGTGCTGGACAAATGATGCGGCATGGCTCACCGAATGCGACTGTAGTTTGAGCGCAGCTCTGACAATGTCCGGAGGTGCTGCCATATATCCGAGACGCCAGCCAGTCATCGCGTACGATTTCGAGAAGCCGTTTATCGTGATCACGCGGTCATGCATCCCGTCAAAAGACCCGATGCTGTAGTGTTTCTTGCCGTAGGTGATCTTTTCGTAGATTTCATCGGAGAGTACCGTGATGTCGTTATCGATTGAGATATCTGCGATCTCCTCGAGGTGTTTTTTCCCGAATACGGAGCCACTTGGGTTTCCCGGGCTATTTATGATGATAAGCTTTGTTTTACCTGTGACGTAATCCCCGATGTCAGGTGGCATAAAATCCTTATTTGTTGGGGCCCATACAGTGTGGGCGCCCGCGTACCTGATGCACGCATCGTAACTGACCCACGCCGGATCGAGCAGTATCGCCTCGTCCCCCTCGTCAAGCACCGCCTGCACCGACTGGAAGACCGCCTGCTTTGCTCCAGGAGTCACAAGGATCTGATCGGGCGCGGTATCGAGTTTGTTCTCGATACGAAGTTTCTCCGCGATCGCATTCCTAAGTTCGGGGATTCCGGCAGCAGGCGTGTAATGAGTCTCGCCGCGGCGGATCGACTGGAAAGCCGATTCAGAGATGTATTCGGGAGTTCCAAAGTCCGGCTCGCCAAGACTCATGGTTATTACATCATTTCCCATTCCCTTAAGTTCGGATGCGAGTTTTGCTATCGCAAGCGTTGCGGATTCCTCTATAAGGCTCAGCCGTCCGGACGTCATGATGTCAACCAGTTTCTTATCGAGCTTAACAGCACTGAAGAATCCTCCATGAGACATCATTATCCCGTCAGTATTTAAAGATATGTCTGGACGGTATCAGCAATGAAAGAAGAAAAACAACACCGGACACCAGAATGATCGTTGATCCTGACGGCAGATCACAGAGGTATGAAAGATATATCCCAATTATGGAAAACATTGCGGAAAAAATCATTGAAAGTACCATCATCTTCCACAAAACATCCGTAAACCGTCTGCTCACTGTGGCAGGGATTGTCAGGAGAGCGATCACAAGAATTATTCCGACCACGCGTATCAGCACCACCGCAGTCAGTGCGACAAGGCAGAGGAGCAGGAGATAGAGTCTGTGCGCAGGAACTCCGACCACCGTTGCAAACTCCTCGTCAAAGGATATTGCAAGGAATTCCTTGTAAAAAAGATATACTATGGTTACGATTACCACATCCAGAAGTAACATGATCAGGAGATCGGAATACGGCACAGTCAGGATATTTCCAAAGAGGTAACTGAATAGATCCGGAGCGTAGCCTGGTGTAAGTGATATGAACATGATTCCTATCGCCATACCCATCGCCCAGATGATACCTATCGCAGCATCCTCAGAGAGTCCTCTTCGCCTACTAACCTCACCTATAGAGAGCGCGGACACAATGCTGAACGGAATCACGCAGATGACAGGTTCGATCCCAAGAAAGTACCCAAGACCGATACCGCCAAAGGAGGCGTGGGCTATTCCACCACTTATAAAAACGATCCGTTTCACAACGATGTACACGCCCATGATTCCACATGCGATGGCTGATAGTAGTGCCGCGGTCAGCGCATTCACCATAAATCCATACTGCAGGATCTCAATCATCCGGATCACTCAACCACTTCAATGCTCCTTTAATACCCTATGCGGGAGACCATGCGCGATAAATTCTACCGGGCACTGGTATGCCGCCTCCAGATCGTCCGAGGTCAGCTCTTTCGAGTTGTGATAAAAAAGTCTTCGGTTGAGACACGCGATCTTATCGACGTAAATCGAGATTGCTGTGAGATCATGGGACACCATAACGATTGCCATCTTCTCCTTTAATTTCTCAAGTATTTCATAAAACTCTGTCTGGATATGGGCATCGATCCCTGCTGCCGGCTCATCGAGCAGAAGCACTTCCGGCTCTGTCACTAGTGCACGCGCGATGAACACTCTCTGTCGCTCTCCTCCCGACAATTTGCCGATCTGTCTCTCTGCGAATGGTAGCATATCTACCATTTTTAGCGTATCGTGTGCCAGTTTCCTGTCCTGATCGGTGTACCTCCCAAATAGTCTCTGTCCGGCGCGTCCGGTCAGCACCACATCCATGACACTGATCGGAAAATCATGGTCAAATAGGCTATGTTGCGGGACGTAGCCTACGTGCCTCCTGTTGCGCGCAGGATCGCCACCAAGAACCTTGACTTCACCCCTTTCAGGTGTTATCAGCCCGAGCATGACTTTCAGGAGGGTTGTCTTCCCGCCGCCGTTGGGTCCGATGATTCCAAGAAAGTCGTGGCTGCGTATCGAGATTGTAACATCCTCAAGGACAGGCAAACCATCGTGGTACACACACACGTCCTTCAAACCGATCACTTCACTTTTCATGTTATGTCAGGTATCTGGCAAATGCCGCTGATACCGCGCGCATATTCGCAGTATAATCTTTTGCAAGCGGGTCAATGAATACGACCATTCCGCCGATCTCATCTGCTATAACCTCCGCGCTCTCGGAATTGAACTGCGGCGAGGCAAATACTGCGGTGATGTTATTCGCTCTTGCGGTGTCTGCCAGACGCACAAGGTCGGACGCACTCGGCTCTTTTCCCTCGATCTCGATTGGTACTTGCTCCAGCTGGTAATCTCTTGCAAAGTAACCCCATGCCGGATGATAGACCATGAACTTCCTGTTTTTTATTTCGGAAAGGTTGTTTCTGATATCTTCATCAAGATCTGAGAGGTCTTTGAGATAATCTTCCTTGTTCCCGGTGTAGTATTCACTGTTACCAGGATCGATCTTAATCAGTGCATCGCTTATGTGTTCTACCTGAGTCCTTGCCAGTGCTGGCGAAAGCCAGGTATGCGGGTCATTTCCAATGATTTCGATCCCCTCTGACGAGTCAACGACCTGCATACCCATGTTTGCAGATTCGATCCTTTTCATCCATACCTTCTCAAACGGGATGTGCCCGATCTGCACATAGAGTTTTGCATGGCTGACACCCTGCAGTTGACCTGGACTCGGTTCATACGTGGCAGGGCTTGCCCCAGGCGGAATCATGACCGTAACAGCGACTTTCTCCCCTCCGATTCGCTCCACAAACTCCTTCTGGGGAAGAATGCTCACAATGATCCGTACCTGTTCATCCGGCTCTTGTCCCTGCCCCCTCAGGCGCTCCTCCGGGCTGATGCAACCACAGATCAAACCACAGATCAACACTGCTAAGAACAGTAATACTACTAACTTCGTTTTCATATCATGCACCTGTATATCATGCACCTGTGAGGTCACTTTTACATCACTGCGTCTTCTATATTAAGGTGATGCATATCAAGGTGATGCGATTCGAGCGTGCAGTAAAGATGCGAGAGGTGCAAGGGATATGGTTAATAAGCCCCTGCAAAGAATCAAGAAAGATAGATATACCATAACGACAAAGTGTAATGATCATGATATCGAAACAACCAAGAAAGCAGAGAAAAGCGCAGTATCAAGCGCCTCTGCATAAAAGACAGAAGTTTATGGGTGCTCACTTAAGCGAATCGCTGCGGGAGAAGTACGGACGAAGAACGTTTGGCGTCCGGTCCGGAGATACCGTAAAAATTATGCGCGGCGAGTATGCTGGCACAGAAGGCAAAGTAGAGCAGGTCTATCTGAAGAAGGGCACACTCGCGATCGATGGCGCAACGTTATTCAGGGCGGATGGGGAAGAGGTTCCAAGACCGATATATCCGTCGAATGTGATGATAACCAAACTGGAGCTTGATGATGAAATTAGAGAACGGTTACTTGGCACGGGTGATTGAGTGAGCAGACATCAGAAAAGACTTTCAATGCCGAAAACCTGGAATATACGGAGGAAGACTCATAAGTGGGCTGTTAAAGCTTCACCAGGTCCGCATTCCAGGTTAAAAAGCATCCCTTTGTTATTGGTCATACGGGATGTAATGAAACTCGCAAATTCTAGTAGAGAGGCTAAGAAAATACTGCATGACGGCAATATATTGGTAGATGGCATTGTCCGACGGGATTACAAGTTCCCGGTAGGGGTTTTCGATGTTATATCCATACCGAAGATCGATCTGTCGTACAGGGTGTTTCTGGATGAGAAACAGAGACTCAGCCTGAGGAAAGTCAGCGATCCAGAGGTTAAATTGTGCAAGATTACCGATAAAACAATTGTTAAGGGTGGAAACACACAGTTGAACCTTCACGATGGTTCAAATGTTGTTTCTGACGAGTATTCATACCACCCCTCTGATTCGGTCATCCTCACACTTCCTGAGCGGAAGGTTGTAAATCACCTCGCATACAAACCTGGCAGCCTTGCCCTCGTCATCGGTGGCGCTCATTCGGGAGAACTCGCGACGATAGAGGGTGTAAGAAAGACGCAGAGTGCAATGCCAAACATGACTTCATTACATAGCAGTTATGATTTCGAGACGATTGAGGATTATGTATTTGTGGTCGGAAAAGGCACGCCTGAGATCGAGACGCCAAACGGCGGTGATGTAGTTGACTGAACCGATGCGCGCAATCGAGGTCGATAAGGTGACTGTGCATATCGGAGTGGGTGAGAGCGGAGAGCGTCTCGTCAATGCCGAGAATATCCTTGAAGCGATCACCGATCAGAAGTGCGTGAGAACGCTCTCAAAATCTCGCATCCCCGCGTTTGGGATCAAGATGGGGGAGCCGATTGGTTGCAAGGTCACACTCAGGAAGGACAAGGCATACAAGTTCATAGATACCGCACTTGCTATAATCGACCGTAAACTATATGCATCACAGTTCGATGAGACTGGCAACGTATCCTTTGGGATCGAGGAACACACCGATTTCCCGGATATGGCTTATGATCCAAATATCGGGATTTTTGGAATGGATGTCTCTTTAAGTTTGAAGCGACCCGGATACAGGGTCAGCAGGCGCCGCATCCAGCAGAATAAGACCTCGCACAAACATCGGTTGGTTGCGGAGGATGTACTGTCATGGATGCAGGATCGCTACCGGATAGAGGTGATGGAATGAGTGAAGATATTCAGATTGGAAAGGGCGCAAACGTCTGCAAACGATGCGGCAGGAAACAGGGGCTGGTTCGGAGATACCGTATATACCTCTGCCGTCAGTGTTTCAGGGAGATTGCAAAAGACATGGGTTTTGAAAAATATACGTGAGGAGATTATAATGGTACTACTTGACCCACTTGCTGATGCGCTCTCAGCCATCAGGAATGCAGAAAAGACCGGAAAGCAGGAGTGTATCATACGCCCCGCTTCAAAACTCATCGGTAATGTGCTCTCTGTGATACGGAGCCAAGGCTACATCAGCGAATATGAGTTTATGGAGGATGGAAAGGCAGGCGTCTTTAAGGTGAGTCTGCATGGAAGGATTAACGACTGCAAGGTCGTAAAGCCGAGATTCTCTACCCCACTTGCTGATCTTGAGAAATGGGAGAAACGGTTCCTGCCTGCAAGAAACTTCGGTGCTCTGGTATTGACGACGCCTCATGGTGTACTATCACACTACGAGGCACGAGAGAAGAAAATTGGAGGACAACTCCTCGCTTACGTGTATTAGCGTATCAGGTGGAAAATGGCAAAAGAGATCAAAAAAACGGTTGCGATACCGGACGACGTGGCTGTTTCGATCGATGGAAGAATGGTTACGGTGTCAGGTCCGAAGGGCGAGGTGTCCCGTGAACTGTGGTATCCACACATCACGATCCGGCAGATCGAAGGTGTGATAAGCGTGGATGTCGATGCTGCGATGATACGGAAGAAGCAAAAAGCAATGGTCGGCACGCTTATATCCCACATCAATAATATGATCGATGGGGTCGTGTACGGATACAGATACCGGATGAAACTGGTGTACTCTCATTTTCCGGTGCAATTGCGCGTCGACGGTGGCAAATTCATAATAGGCAACTTTCTTGGCGAGAAGAAAGATCGGGTGGCCCGGATACTGGGCGGTTCTGACGTAGAGATAAACGGCGATGAGGTAACCGTCACCGGTATCAACAAGGAGTTTGTCGGGCAGACCGCGGCGAACATCGAGCAGGCAACGAAGATCAAGGCACGCGATCCGAGGGTATTTCAGGATGGGATATACGTGATCGGGAAAGAGATGATGTCGTAGGTGATAATTTATGGATTCGGCAACCAAACGATTATTAAATACCAGAAAACAGCAGAAGAGCAAGAAGCCCACATTCAAGCGTACCGACTCTCATAAGAAGAAAAAACTGGACGATAACTGGCGGCGCCCGAGAGGGCTGCAGAGCAAGCTTAGAAAGAGAATCGCAGCAAAAGGTGCGGTTGTACAGGTTGGATACGGCAGCCCAAAGGCAGTCAGGGGACTGCACCCGTCTGGTTTTGAAGAGGTGCTGGTGCGAAATATGAATGATCTGCAGCCGATCGACCCCTCGTATCAGGCTGCACGGATCGCACGTACAGTCGGTGTTAGAAAACGGTGGATGATCGAGGAGCTAGCAAAGAGCCGCGAGATAAAAATCTTAAACCCACTTCCTGAGGAAATGATGGAGGAAGTAGAAAGGGTAGGAGATGTAGAAACAGAAGAGGAGGCGGTGTAAATGGCTGATCGTTACGATTTATCGAATCAACGGCGTATTGCTGCAAATGTGCTTAAAATAGGAATTAATAGAATCTGGCTCGATCCTGAGGAGGAGAACCGGGCGAAAATCGCTGATGCAACCACGCGGAATGATATCAGGGATCTGCTCGAGTCGGGCGCGATTCAGGCAAAACCGAAGAAAGGTGTCAGCCGCGCACGTGCACGGCAGAGGGATGTGAAACGGAAATACGGGCACGGGGCTGGACACGGCTCACGGAAAGGGCGGAAGGGCGCAAGAACTCCCAGAAAGCGGGAATGGATCACAAAGATCCGTGCGCTACGCAGCCGTCTCAAGGAACTGCGTGCTGATGGTACGCTCCCTCCGAATGTTTACTGCAAGGTGTACCGGAAGGCGAAAGGCGGCGAGTACAAGAGCGTGGCGCACATGAACGCATATCTTGTGGCACAGGGACATCTCAAATGAATATAGAGATCGTTGAACTAGATGACCGCAAAGCAAAGTTCGTGCTTTCCGGTGCGACTCATGCGTTTGCAAACAGTCTGAGGCGCGGCATGCTCGCAGAGATCCCGACGCTTGCAATCGATTATGTGAACATCTATGACAACACGTCTGTGCTATTCGATGAACAACTCGCACTCCGTCTTGGATTGATTCCGCTTAAAACTGACCTTGATTCATATGTTCTCCCCTCTGACTGCGGATGCGGCGGAGAGGGATGTCCTCAGTGTCAGGTTTCGCTTACGATGTCTGTAGAGGGTCCAAAGATGGCGTATTCTACAGAAATGGTCTCTGCCGACCCAGCAGTCACACCGGCAGATGCGGTACCGATCATCAAACTGGCAGAAGGGCAGAGGATCTCGCTCGAAGCAGTTGCACGGCTCGGCACAGGACACGACCATGCGAAATGGCAGGCAGGGGTTGCGTGCGGATACAAGAACATGCCGCATATCACCGTACTAGAGGAGTGTGATGCCTGCGGGATGTGCGTGGACGCATGTCCGCGCGGCGTGCTCGTGATCGCGGATGAAGTCGTGGAAGTGGTCGATGAACGTGCGTGTTCACTCTGCAGATTATGCGAGAGCGTCTGCGAACTCGACTGGATCAAGGTTGAGACCTATTCAGACTCGGTTATATTTACGGCTGAGAGCGATGGTTCGATGCCGATCACCGAACTGATTATAAGGTCTGCTGATAACATCAAAGAGAGGGCAACGGCACTGGACGAATACCTCGGCATCATCGATGCCTGATCCATAATGTGCGGGGGTTGCCCAGCCAGGTCAAAGGCGCTAGGTTGAGGGCCTAGTCTCGTAGGAGTCCGTGGGTTCGAATCCCACCCCCCGCATTACCTGAGTA
>JAYELB010000223.1:0-2826 GCA_034717055.1 Methanobacteriota archaeon | reverse complement strand
TTCTGGCAGTAATCGAATCTCAAGTCACCGGAATATTCAAGGTATTGGAATTCAGCACCATTGCAATGCTATTTACTTATATGTTCGTTAATATTACTATGTTTTTGCTTCCAATGCACAAACCATTGTATTATAATATGGCTAAGTTTAAACTTGGAAAATTTAATTCTCTTGTTTCAGGAATTGGGGTAATGACAGCGTTTTTACTGGTTGGAATGCTCATTGGAACTTCTTTCGATTCTTTTATTGTTTTCTGCGTCTTCATGATGATCGGTGGAATAATTTATCATTATAATTATAAGAAAAGAGTTGAATCCGGCATCGATATGGAAACAACCTTCAAGATACTGCCGCCGGAATGAGGGGTGGGAGGTGTTTCTCTCTTAATTCTTCATTATATGCTCTGATATCTCTCTGATAGCGTCGGAAAAACTGTGATCCGGATGTTTTAACATGAACACCTCCTTACTCCCGATTTTGGCTATATCTTCGGATAATGGTATCGCACCGATCACCCCACACCCATAAGCCTCTTCTACTCGGATCCTCACCTCTGCCGGATCATAACTACCAGGAATCTTGTTTACCACAAGTGAGGTGCAGGCTATACCAATTCTCCTGGCTACCTCGAGAGATATGCTGGTGCCCTGATAATCCTGGTTATCAGGTCTGAGAACGATTATGAAAAGATCCGAGATCGCCGCGGAGATAAGAGTCTCCTCATTTAACCCCGGATGCGTATCGATGAAGAGATAATCCATCTCGAAGATGTTCATTACCTTTTTGAGCCCCGCATTCAATAGCTCAGCATCGTAACCCTCTCTGAGAATCCTTGCGATCTCACCCAGCTTCATACTGGATGGGATGAAGTATAACTCGCCATTATTTAGTCCGACGCTGCTTGTGACATCATACGCGATATCCTTAACCGCACACCTGCCCCAGAGGTAGTCGTTTAAGGATTCGTTGATACCGGACTCATCAAAACCGAATATAACATGAATCCCTGGAGACTGGATATCCGTATCGATGACTCCGACGCGATAACCCTCCGAGGCTATGTAGGCTGCTATGTTTGCAGTGATATTCGATTTTCCAGTCCCGCCCCGAAACGAGTGGATCGATATTATCTTTCCGGACATAGCGTAACCTTCACATAAAATGGTTTAAAGTTTTTTATGTTTCAGGGCGCGTCCTCTGGTTGGTGGTGTTTGGGCATCGCCTCTGATCTCTATGATCTCATCGAGCGCATCGATTTCAGCACGGATGTCAGAGATGATCAGACGTGTCATATCCGGAACTCTCGCTGATCTCTCCGGCGGTGTTCTCAGCCATCTTCGTACATATCTCATTGTACTCCCACCCCTGCCCGAGCGACCACATCAGTTTCACGAGTGCGACTTCGGGAAGCATGTCTTCAGCCTCGATCACGCCTGCTTTTAGCATATCCCGTCCGGTATCATACACCCGGTCACATATCCTTCCGTTTAAGCACTGGGACGTGATCACGACAGGGATGCCGCCTGATGCAGTGTACTCGATCAATTCGATCCAGTCGGAAGCGACATGCCCAAGCCCGGTACCCTCAATAACGATTCCCCGGTACCCCGAAAGACTACAGAACCTGAGAAGTTCAGGGCTTGTTCCTGGTATATACTTGAGAAGCGCACACTTCTGCTCCATGCCTTCGTGAAGCACAAGTTTCCGCGCCCCTCTACTTGCGTAGTCGGTAAACGTCTCGATCGCGCATTCCGGGTAATCGATCCTGCCGATGGGTGACGCGTTGATCGACCGGAACGCATCCCGTCTCGAGGTGTGCATCTTCCGAACCCGTGTTCCGCGGTGGATCAGGCAGTAGTCATCTGACGTACTCCCGTGCATGACCACGCAGACCTCCGCGATGTCGCTTACAGCAACCGATGCGGCGCAGATTGCATTCATCGCATTGTCACTTGAGGGTCGGTCAGCGCTACGCTGTGAACCAACAAGAACGATCGGAACCGGAGTCTTGATCATGAATGACAGCGCTGCCGCTGTGTATCCTATGGTGTCAGTACCGTGCGTTACGATCACGCCATCTGCTCCGTTCTCGATCTCTTCTGCGATGGCACGCGCAAGTTCGACCCAGTATTCGGCGCGCATGTTCTCTGAGAGGATGTTGTAGACGACCCTTGCGCGGTAGTTTGCGATTCCACGCAACTCCGGTATCGCATCGAGGACATCCTCTGCCGTGAACTGGGCAGTGACCGCTCCTGTGCGGTAATCGACCTTGCTTGCGATGGTTCCACCGGTTGAGAGTATCGCAACGGTCGGAAGATCGTCTCTATCGATCCATTTTTCCCGTTTTTCTTGCCTTTCGGATTCTCCGGATGCGGGTGTTCGCTTCTTGACCCGTTCGATCTGCGCGCCCTTGTCCACCCCGACGTTGTAACCGTTATCCAGTTTGATCACTATCCGACCGGTGGTACTTGGCATCAGCACGCCTTCGTATGTCACGCAATCGGTTATAACGCGCACCCGGTCGCCCTGTTCCGGCTCCATGGTGTATCAATCCCCGATCATACAATCACTCTTCAACTGCAATCATCTCGAACTGGCTTGCAAGATTCCAGACGAGAGTGCGAGTATGCATCGGCATGTTCGGGTCATTCGTGATCTTATTTAGAATATTAAGGCTGTTTGCAGCACGGAATGAGATAGATTCCTCTTCATTTGATAAATTTTTCTTTATTTCGTCTGCTGCATGCCGTATATTTCGGGGCACCGATGTATCGTTCAGGATAGTATCCAGAATAATATTGCATTGTTCAACTGTTTCTTTGATCG
>JAYELB010000222.1:0-2850 GCA_034717055.1 Methanobacteriota archaeon | reverse complement strand
AGTCTTTTTATTATTTTCTGGGAACGTCGGATTGCCTTACGCGATCACAACTGCAATAAGGGAGCACTACCGATCTGAAAAGTCATTTACACAGCTAATCTGTGTCCATCTGCGTTAATCTGTGGCTGATATTATTTTAGCCACAGATTAACACCGATTTCACTGATTTCACCCATCTAATCATATTTGTATTTGCCGGGTTGGCGTCATGTTTTCAACCGACCAGAACAAATTAAAAAACACACATGACCTGGCTCCGCAGTGCTTATACTGTCGATGAAAAAGCAATTTCAGAATCGTGGCTACCGCCACTGTTTTTGAGAGTTTTACGTACCAAGTCTCGCAGCACAGGCGATGACGAACGAAGGGAGCGATCCCTTCACCATCCTTTTGTGTTCGGTTTGTGTGTTCGTGGTCACACACCACATCTTCACACCATCCTGTCATTCTTGCCGGTCAAGTATCTTCCCCGCGTATCTGGTGCACCGGTATCCGGAGATCGCAAGATCCCTCACTGATGGTGAGTGCAAGCAAGCGAGCGGGTTGCTTGCCGAGAGCGGGTTCTACAGTGATTGACTGTGGTTCATATCGCATAATTTTAAGTACTCCTGCCACGGATTCATACCCATGAAAGAACAGACCGAAGTCAGGAATCTCAAAGAGGGCAGATATGTGATCATCGATGATGAAGTATGTACGATAAAATCTATCTCAAAATCAAAGCCCGGAAAGCACGGATCTGCCAAAGCACGGGTCGATACTATCGGGCTTTTCGATGGGCAGAAGCGGTCGATCGTGCATCCTGTGGGATCCAAGATATTCGTGCCGATCGTCGAGCGGAAGAATGCACAGGTTCTCTCAGTCACAGGCGATGTCGCACAGTTGATGGATATGGTTGAATACACCACATTCGAACTCCCGATTCCCGCGGAGTACAAGGATCGCGTGGTGGAAGGAAACGAGATCCAGTACATCACAGCGCTTGGCAAGATACGAATCGATATGCGCTGATGTTCGAACGCTGCGTCTTTGCGGATGCAGTCTCTACTTATGAAGACGCTTGCTTTGTGATATTCGGCGTGCCCTTTGATGCAACCTCCTCGTTTCGACGCGGAAGTGCCGAGGCACCCGATGCCATGCGGAAGGCGAGCTATAACTTTGAGACGTACAACGATTTTTACGGCATCGATCTTGTTGACATTTCCACGCATGATCTCGGCAATCTTGATCTTGCTTATCTCGACCTTGACCGCTGTGTCGATGATATGCTGTGCATGACCGGGGACGTGGTCAGAGGGGCTATCAAGGACTCCAAAGTCCCGATCGTACTCGGCGGCGAGCATACGCTGACCTACGGCTGCGCAAGGGCTTTTTCCGAGGTGTACGATGATATCGGGATCATCGTCCTTGATGCGCATCTCGACTTGCGTGATGAGTATCTCGGGGCAAAACAGTCCCATGCCTGCGTTTCAAGAAACATCATCGACGATCTGACCGACCGGTGCGTCCTGATCGGTGTAAGAAGCGGATCGGCAGAGGAGTATCGGTATGCAGAGGAGAACGGGATTATGTGGCATTCCGCAGATGAGGTCTCTGATTCAGGCATGGCGCCGGTGATGCACCAGGCGATCGATGCGTTATCTGATCGCGGCGCCCGCAGGATTTATCTCTCCATCGATTCCGACGTGATCGATCCCGGATACGCGCCCGGTGTCGGCAATCCTGAGCCGTTCGGGCTCGAGCCGCGGGATCTGCGTACTGCGATACGGGTGGCTGCGCCGCATGTATGTGGGTTTGACATCGTCGAGATCAGTCCCGGGTATGATCATGGCGAGAGCGCGATTCTCGGCGCACGGCTGGTGCGGGAGTTTATCGCGGCAAAGAGCGCACGGCAGAGGTAGAAGAAGGGTGGTGGTTTATGAGTATGAAGCTACGCGGCAGAAACCACTGTTACTTGTAATGCATTCAGCATTGACGCTTGCGTACAGTGATGGGGATACCTCCAATGTATCGTTAACATTTAAATATGTTCCCCGCAATTATGACCTGTTTCACAAGGCTGAAAGTGCTGGCAAGATGTCTGATGTACGCGCACCCAAAAGGAGGATTAACATCATGAAAACAGATGCAACAGAACACAAGACAAACGGTCGAAAGATCGCAAACGCTGCACTGATCACGCTCTTCCGCGTGGGTGTGATCGCGAGCATAATGATGCTGGTGCTGGGCGCGGGCATGGTGGCGGGCGCTACATGGACTGTAAATGATGGTGACGACGCGGATTTCACGACGATACCTGTGGCGACGGACGCTGCGAGTGGAGCGGATGAAATTGAAATTAGCTACGATGATGGAAATGCAGAAGGGAGCTGGAGCATGGGCTATAATCCCCTACTCTGGTCTCCAGATTCGGATGGGGGTAAAAATGGATATGCCTTGAGAATGACCACGCCTAATTCAGAACCATTTACAATCAGTGCAATAAAAGTGTTCTCGATGCGATACGGTGAGGACTGCAAGACGCGATTTGAGATATGGGATCACGATAAAAACACCCTCTATTCGGATATTGTGCTGCACTCTGAATATTCTATACTGGGTCCATGGGATTGTGATGTAGGGGATTATGCTACATGGGGTTACAAGGATGTGCCAGATGTTGCGGTGAGCGGTGACTTCTACATAGTCATGTATACAGACTCGACCAATCCTGAAGATGATATTGACGTGAGCCGCGACGGCAAGGTCACGTCGCTCGATGCGCTGATGTTGCTGCAGGCGGCGGCAGGAGCGATCGGTCCGTGACGCGTAATGTTTGCGCGGCAAGCCTGATGTCCCATACTTTAGTCA
>JAYELB010000221.1:0-2853 GCA_034717055.1 Methanobacteriota archaeon | reverse complement strand
AGTGCATATCCGACTGCATGGATATCTATCTAATTCATCTCAATTATTGAACCACCATGCCCCACAAAACAACGATACTCCGTGATGGTAGAAGGTAAGTCTATTTCAATTCACCGAAATTCGGGATGATAATGAAGCCGATGATATACTTTTAGAAACTGAAACTAAATGGTGTGGTGTTACGGTAGATGAATCGTTCTATAATTTATATGAGCCTGGTGATTGGTACGGTATTACTTATTTAGATCTATCTGAACACCGTTTGAGTGGAGATGTTTGCTTCCACGTGGTAATTAGGGAAATTGGTGGATGGTTGGATCTGGATGTTGATGCGCACAGCCATTTTAATATGACTATAGTAAATAACAGCCTGCCCACCGTAACAAATTGGTATGCTGGTGACACACATTATCACAGTAGTTATACAGATAATTTAGTAGAATTTGGCTTTCCAGTAGAGGCTACGGTAGAAGCTGGGAAATCCGTTGGTCTTGACTGGAACGCGATCACAGATCATTCCTTTGATGTAGGAGATAGTAACACAGGAGATTCCAATCACAAATGGAATGCCCTTAAAAGTGACATCGGTACTTACACATCTGAATCGTACAGACTGATACTTGGGCATGAGACGATGCAACCTACATGGCGCGGGCTTAGGTATCGTCGTTGACTACCGCGGTGCAGATTCGTGACTCTATACCCTTCTGATATTGCGCACGTTTAACTCCCGCCGCAATCGAAGAATCGCTCCACCCATCCCGACCACATCCCGCTTCAGATCAACCTTGGTCGCGTTCCCAGGTCTCCATCTCACAGGAAACTCTGCCACCCGGTAGCCGGACCGCTGTGCCCGGACCAGAATCTCAGTATCCCAGAACCAGTGCTCATCCTTCACCCGGTCCAGCAGATCAAAGAGGGGACCTCTCCGAAATGCTTTGAATCCACACTGGTGATCGTATAATTTTGATTTAAGAAGCGTTCGCACCAGAAAATTAAATCCACTGCTCGCAAACCCGCGTTTTGCCGACCGAACAGCATCGCTCCCGGGCATCATGCGCGATCCTGTTGCGAGATCGTAGCCGTCGCGTATCTTGCCGATCAGTTCTGAGAGGTACAACATGTCAGTTGCGAGGTCAACATCGATATAGACGAGAATATCACCAGATGCGGATTTGAATGCCCGGTTCAATGCGCTTCCGCGACCCAATCGCTCATCACTGTGCAGGTGCTTCACATAGGGGTGTTCTTTTGCGAGTTTCTCTGCTATTTTGTCTGTTCCATCGGTTGCGCCGTCTTCTGCGATGATGATCTCAAAGTTCGAGGTTATTTCACGTAACGTCTCTGCGGTCTGTCTTACAGTCTCTTCCAAGTCCTCTGCTTCGTTGTATGCAGGGAGTACGAGTGAAACTTCGGTCATCGATATCGGTTTCCTGGTGTATGATTTCCTGATATCTGGTTAGAGTTGGACGGATATTAAAAAGTTACGGCATCCCGAACTTTCGGATTCATGCCTTTGGCACCGTTATGTAGAATATGCACCCGCCACCAGGGTTATCCTCGATTCGGACGCGCCCGTTGTGTGCATCAACCACACTTTCTGTGATCGCAAGCCCGATCCCGATGCCTTTTATTCCGCGCTTCTCCTTTCGCATGAAACGCTCGAATACCGAGTCCTTCTCATCATCAGGTATGCCATCCCCATGATCAGAAACCCCGAAGACCCAGTCAGACCCCTCATCATCAAGTGTCAGGGTGATCGTTTCGTGCTCGGGACTGTACTTGATTGCGTTGTCGATGGTATGCAGGAATGCATTCTTCAGGAGTTCGGTCCCGAGTACCGGGAATCTCTTGTCAGTCTGGTACTTCATATCGATTGTTATGCCATGTTCTTCTATTTTCCTATCCAAACCCCTGAGTATATCAGACAACATCGCATTCAGATCAATCTCCTCAAGATCACTCTCGGAAACGCCCCTTTTTACTTTTGAATACGTTTTTATATCCCTGATCATCTCGTCGGCATTCATCGCGGCATTCTCTATCTTATCTATAAATCTTTTGACGGTCTCATCGTTCGACTGCTTCTTGATAAGCCCGCTATAGCCGACAATCACGGAGAGGGGGCTCCTAAGATCGTGGCTCATAATGCTGACCAGCATCTCTTGAAGTCTATGTGCCTCAGCCAGTTCTTCGGAGAGTTGTTCTTCGCGCTGGTGCCGCTCTCGCTCAGCCAACCTCTGACCATGATCCCTGACATGTATGCCCTCTTCAGCGCCGTCCGTATATCGCTTCACATTCCTACCCTCGGCCCTGCCGGTTGGGTGCGGAGAATCTCGTATGCAGCGTGATCTGGCATCGGTCTTTCGAGTGAGTGAATCGTGATCGCGGCTTGTAAGGTCTCACCGGGCCTGCGCTACTCTTCTTGCAATATCGTCTCCGACATCGGTGGTTCTCGAGGATCCTCCGAGATCGTATGTCTTTACAGCTCCCTCTACCAGGTTCGCCTCGATCGCACCAACAATTGTGTTTGCAGCGTCGCGCTCGCCGAGTTGCTCGATTAACAACGCGCCAGCCCAGATCGTTGCGATCGGGTTGACCTTGTTTTCGCCGCGGTGCTTTGGTGCACTCCCGTGTATCGGCTCGAACATGGAGACACCGTCCGGGTTGATGTTTCCGCCCGGCGCAAGCCCGAGTCCGCCCTGGATCATCGCGCCGAGATCGGTGATGATATCTCCGAACATATTAGGCGTTACCAGCACATCGAACCACTCAGGGTTCTTCACAAACCACATGCAGATCGCATCCACGAAGTTAAAATCGGTCTCGATGCCAGGGTATTCGCCTGCGACC
>JAYELB010000220.1:0-2874 GCA_034717055.1 Methanobacteriota archaeon | reverse complement strand
GTTTCACGCACCGCTCGCCACGAGGGGAGGAAACCTGCGATTGCAGCAGATATGATCAGCCCTGCGCTTCTCGTGATGGCAGCTTTTTGCTCGATTAAAAGTGTTACATTCCCCATGGGAAATACCATTGGGTGCTTGATGAAATAGGGTACCAGTATGGCAAACATGATCACCAGTCCGGCAATGCAACCACATATCGCATAAAATACAGCCTGAAATATGTACGACCGGATGATTATCGATTCCTTGATCCCGATCGCCCGCAGGATCCCCATCTGCCTTCGTTTGCTCACTGTACTGACGTAGATCACGATGAAGATTGTGACGCCTGCAACAAAGAAGCCAATAGCCCCGGTGAGTGTATTTAGCACAGCGAAACTCTGTGTGAGGGTGGCGACTATTCCTGCGTACACCGTCCATGGTTTGATATCTTCATGAACGCCCAGCTCAACGAACTGGTTTAAAAATCTGTCCTCTTCGCCCTTCGTATCGGTCTTTACAAGAATTTGGGATGCCATATCGTGGATTCCGAGCACTGATTCCATCTCCTTCTCGGTCACGTATGCCAGCTGGTTCGACTGAATGAAGTTCGTATCAAAGATCCCTTTCACCCGATACTCGCGTCTGACTCCGTTCGTGAAGGTCACCTCCACGGTATCTCCGACCACAACGCCACCGAGTGATATATGTTCGAGGCTACCCCCGTACCCACCTGCAATCTCTTTTCCGATGATAATCTCCCCCTTGTCGTACTTGCTCAGATACTCACCAGCAATCATCATATCCGGAACAAGAGAGACTTTTTGCTCATCATCAGGATCGACTGCGCGGATACTCCATGCGCCGCTCTGCTCTTCATAAGCGATAGTCGCACCTGTGACATACTGCGCGGAGGTGCCTATAACCCCAGGTACATTGGTTATCTTCTTTACAACCGAGTCAGGGTTCTCTATATACACCTCATCATCTTTCGGTTCGATCACGATGTTGCTGTAAAGGGTATCAATCACCTGTTGCTCGGTGGCGTCACCCATCCCGTCGAAGACCGATGTCGTGAACATGAGGTTCACGAAGGCGAGCGCCATTATGAGGATTGTGAGTGCTGATGTGCCCCTGTTGCCCTTTGTGATAAATTTGTAGGCGAGGAAGGCTGAAACCTTGAGTTCTGTTGTTGTAGAAGTCATTTTAATCGATCCTATCTGTCCGGGATCTTCTCATTTCTTCCTGCGAAGATAGAATACGCCGACAATGATGAGCGCAGCCATAGCAAGAGACGGAATTAGTATACCACCATTTCCGCCGTCGCCAACATACAGTATCAGATCAGTGGTTGTCGTGTGATCCCCGAGATCGTCTTCGTACGAGATCACAGCGTGATATGGGATGTCCCCGCTCTCTGTTGCGCGGAAGTTGAAGATGCATGGCGCATCATCGTCTGCCTCAATCTCACCGAGAAACGCGGTCCGGGTCCCCTTAAACGGAATATCGATCACAACTTTCACAGACTCGGCATCTCCATGTCCGGAATTTTCGATCCGGAGCATAAGTGTCATTACATCTCCGGTTGCGGGGCTTTCCGGATTCGTCCTCATGCTTGCGATGCAGAGGTCTGCATCCCCCAACACATTGATACCGACAGAACTCTGTGAGGTCACGTTTCCGCCGCTTTCATCATTGCAATACATCGTTATAGGTATCGCGTACGATGCGACTTTCGTGCTGTCGCTCGCCATGATCCGGTAGCTCAGTTGCTCGGATGCATCCGGGTCAAGTCTCTTGATGATCTTCGTATCCGCGCCCATCGGCACGAACGAGAGGTTGTCAAGTGCAGCAGTCACCTGCACCGTGCTTGCGGTTCCGGAACCCTTATTTGAAATACGAAAACTGAGATTAAACGCGTCCTCCGGTTTTATTATCTCCGGTTCAATCCTGATGTCTGAGATTACGAGTTTTGGTTCGCCACGTACCACAACCGGGACGGTCAGGTTCTGCTCGCGGCGCTGTTCGGCATCAGTCCATGTTGCTCCGAGTTCGATCTCGTAGTTGCCTGAAACCGCGTCCGGGCTGACATAAAGCAGATACGTCTCTACGCGTGCGCCGTATCCGATGATCCGGTCAGATCTTATGATCCGGTCGTTCTCGTTCTTGAGGATAATTGGCGAATCTGGCATGATCGTAAGTACTGCACGTTCTGCCACACCTCCTCCGTAGTTGCCAAGCGTCACAGATAACACGAGATCGCGTCCCGGCTCGACTGGCTGGGGTGTAAGTTCATTTACCGTGATTTTAATATCCGTGTTTCCATTGTCCGGGACTGCGCAGCATATCGGTGCGGTTGCAATCGCTGTAATTGCTATGAGTGCGATCATCCCCCATAAGATAGTATGTCTAATTGTTATTCTGGTATGCAATTATGTCACCAGAGTAATATTGACAAAACATGGCAATTAAGTGTCCCTTCGCAGGATACAACCGATGTAGGATCGATTCGACGAGAGTATGATCGATTCGATGAGAATATAATTCTTGACTTCCAAACATATGCAAAAAAATCGATAGTCGAAGACCTCATCCACATAGTCCTCACCAAAACGTTAACCCCCTTAATATCGATTTCGCTACACCGTAATAAATTTTCTGAGATTCAGATGGGGGGATAACCTGGCTTGAAAATTGAAAATGCATCCGGACGATGCATAATTTCCGCGTCAGGAAACTACCTTGGATTTTGGTAATTACTCAGGTATGTTGATTGGTTGCCCAATTATGATTCTGTACTTTCTGGCAAGAACGACAACCGCGGAGGGCGCATAGGAACGCTAGAAGCGTTTAACCGTTTATTTCCCCTCTGCGTTATCAGAGGAAATATTCACC
>JAYELB010000219.1:0-2876 GCA_034717055.1 Methanobacteriota archaeon | reverse complement strand
TTTAACCGCAGAGTACGCAGAGAGGCGCAGAGGGGAAATAAACAGTTATGTGCTTCTAGCGTTCCTCTGCGCCCTCCGCGGTTATTTTTCTTGCCAGAAAATACAGGATCGCAATCGGGAGACCAATCAACATACCTGAGTAGTTACGTGCCATTGCTCTCAGCCCCCTTCCCTTTCTGACCAGTACTCAATCTCTTTCAGAGTCTCCACAGGAAGCTCAGTTACGATCGTTGCCGTGGACATTTCCGGGAACCCGATCGGTTACAAGGACTGATACTAATATAATACTTTGCTCCACAACTTCTTCGCAACTGATCTATTCGCAACACAACAATGATAACCACAACCTTTGAATCCAGCCATCCAATATATAATAACCATCTCAAAATTGGATGATAAAGATACCGTGCCCATCGAACCACTCGAACAACTGGCGCTGCTCGGCGCTCTCGAATCGAACATCATCATATCGTCTGCCGGATTTGCACACCATCTCGATACAAGCCCGCAGACTACATTTCGCAAGCTGCAACTTCTGGAACAGGGGAATATGATCACAAGAAGGTTGAAAAACATGACGCCAATCCTGCAAACATTGGTACGATTGAACTCTTTGGATCATTGTAATTTGTGGGCCATACATGTGCCAGAAAGAGGTGGAGTGGCGGGGCCTTTGATGCACGAGTTCTCACACCTGCCATTCTATGATCTGAAAACATACGCGTCAGACCCCAAACACTAAATAACTCGGTAGCCACATCAATTAGCAAGATGCACGAACCCTTAAAACCTCTCTCCAGATATCATCGTGTCTCTGCCGGCACCGAAGAGGCACGGTTTCTGACCGCAAAGAACTTTCCGGTTGATTTCGACCGCGACGCACCAATAAGTGATCTTTGGAGCATTCACGATGATGCGATGAGCGACTTTCACCGATCATATCGGTCAGATATACCAGATCGACCGGACCTATCAGACCAACCGGAAAGAGAGAAGAAACCTTCCGGAAAATCCCTGCTCGACCTCAAGATCAAGATCGCGGACCGAATGCTTGAGAACTGTCACCTCTGTGACCGGAGATGCGGCACAAACCGGAAGAAAGGGGAGGTGGGGTACTGCCGGCTTGGTGCGGTCTCGAGATACTCTTCAGAGTTCCTGCATTACGGCGAGGAGCCGGAACTTGTGCCATCACATACAGTCTTCCTCTCAGGATGCGTCTTCTCGTGCGTGTACTGCCAGAACTGGGAGATCTCGACCCATCCTGATCTTGGAATCCCGATTCTTCCAAAAGACGTTGCAAGGATCGCTGCAACAAGGCGTAGTCTTGGCGCAAGGAACCTGAACTTCGTGACTCCGACGCCGCATCTTCACACCATACTGCACATTCTTGCCGAGATGCGGGTAAACGTTCCGATCGTGTGGAACTCGAATATGTACCACTCGGAAGAGGCTGCAAAACTCCTCTGCGGTATTGTCGATGTCTATCTTGGAGATTTCAAGTACGGAAACGACGGATGCGCAAAGAGGTACTCGAATGCCGATCATTACTGGGATACGGTCACGAGAAACTTCCTCCGTGCTTATGGAGACTCAGATATCCTGTTGCGGCAGCTGGTGCTTCCCGGACACATCGAATGCTGCACCGCACCGATTATTGATTGGGTGAGCGATCATATACCCGATGTCAGGTTTAACCTGATGTTTCAGTACCGTCCCGCGTATCTGGCGCACCGGTATCTGGAGATCGCAAGATCCCTCACCGAGGGTGAGTGCGAGCATGCAAGCAACATATTTAGTAACCTCCACCCAAGTCAGCATCCAATATGCAGTACGACTCCGCCATAAAATGCATCTCGCCTGAACTCTCGGCAGACATTGCAACGTTGGTTCTCGGGAGAAAACCAGATCTCAAGCAGATCTCAGAGTCCCTTCCCTCAGACGAGCGCCTTGTGGATTTCCTTGCGAAGATGACCGGCGATGAGGAGTCCATCCTCCATGTTGAATTCCAGACCAAATACGACCCGAACATGCCGGTGCGGATGCTCGTGTACCATGCAAGGATTGTGGAGCGGTACGGGTTACCAGTGTATCCGGTTGTCGTGTATCTCACACAAACAGACCGCCCAATCGAGGCCACATACAGTTCACACGTCGGAGGCAAGCACATATTCACATTCAACTATGATGTGATCAAGGTCTGGGAACTGAAGTCAAAGGCGGTCTTTGAAGACGAACTCGCCGGACTCTACGCGCTCACGCCATTGATGCCGGACGCGGATCTTGTCGAGTGCAGGGAAAAGTTGATTTGGGCTGTTGAGCATAATCTTATAAGTGCAAGTTCATATATGTGCATGGCGACGTTTGCACGACTGAAATACTCAAAAGAGGTGGTGAAAAACATGATCGAAGATAAGTTGCTGAAACAATCCCCGTTCTATGAGGATCTGATGGAGGAAGGTAGGGTAGAAGGAAGGGGTGAGGGTGTGGAGGAAACCGTAATCACTGCGCTTACAGCACGTTTCGGATCAGTCTCGGACCAGTTGTCAGAGCGCATACACAGCCTCCGGGAAAGAAACAGCGCCCTGTTAAACGAACTAATCAAGCTTGTTGTGACCGCGAAAGACCTCAGTGATTTCGAGCGGAAATTAGACAAGATGAGTTAAGGGGCCACCGAAAAATAACCTGTTAAAATTCATATCATCCACTCATCTATCCATCCGTGGTAAAATCCGCAAAAGGGTATGAATGACACGAATAAGCCGACTAAGGACGAGGCGGTTACCCGCCTCTCCTCGTCTCAGAACGGTACAAGAAAGTTTCCCTTCATACCGCTCAAGCATCTCATAACCCTTTCAGTACCTGGGCAGCAGTTTATT
>JAYELB010000218.1:0-2890 GCA_034717055.1 Methanobacteriota archaeon | reverse complement strand
CGTTATAGCCTGATTCCATACCTTTTGGTTCAAGCGTATCAGTCCTTTTCGCTTGTCTCGTATTACGACTCTTGCAATGGTTCAACATTTGTTTCTTCATAGTGTTTTTATCCTGGCAGTTGATCCGGAACCCGGACTTTCTGATTTTTCCACGTTGTTCTGCAGGCTTACTACGTAGGCGTTGCCGCCCACGTATTCCGCAGTAGGATTACCCCGAATGGACAGGGCAGTCCGTTTGGGCAATCTGTGATGCAACTTCTTGTCGGCTTGGCAAATTGTACGAATGTCACGGATGTGGAGCTCCGTCAGATAACTTTGCTAGTACTTACCCAAAATTGTGTGAATATTATCATATAAAACCACGAGATGAACACAGAAATCTTGTGAAAATCCGTGTAATCATGTGGTTCCTACCACGAGTTACTCGGGGCATGTACTTTTGCTACTTTATTGTTCGGTGAGCACTCAGTGTGTAAATGTAATTTTGTTGTGTGCCAATTATTAGTGTGTGTCCGTCGCTGCGGGCCGATACCGCTTTGTAAGAGGGGGGGTGACTTTAACCGCGTATAATAATACCCCATGCCCCAATACCACTACCTTAAGAAAATAATCCGATAGAATCAATAAAGTATATGTACTTGGCATCTTATTATGTTAGCATACAGTTTCGTAAATTATTACGAATCCACAAACGAGGTGTCAACGTATCCCCTCCAAATTAGAGGGTAAATGGGGGTATTATATACAAATCAACAACTTGTTGTTACGGATTTATGCAAATGATGTTCTAAATTACGTAATGAGTGCTAATTTAAATCTTAAAAGTATAATAAAATGTTATTAAATCGATAACAGATGATCTTTAGAAATCAAAGCAGATCATAACACAAGATTTAGGTAAATTGAATCCCGAATACCTCTTACCCTCCTTTTTGGAGTGGATACGTGTCAACAGTGTTCAATTCCATCCACAAACGGATTTCCTACCAGATAATCGCACTGAGGCTATGCTTTGCCCAAATCGATGGTTTGCCCTTCAGCGATATCCTTTCGGCTGAAACCATCCGGAATATTATGGATGAAGAAGTAGGCAGTTATCGAGACCGTATATATTCCCCTCTAATCACCCTATCTGCATTCTTGTCTCAAGTACTCAGTTCGGATCATTCCTGCCGAAATGCAGTAGCAAAGGTGCTTGCGGAACGAGTGGCGCAAGGCGAGTCGCCCTGCTCATCAAACACCAAATCTTATTGCAAAGCCAGATTTCGCCTTCCTACAAGTCTTGTCAGGCGATTAGTGCGTGAGACTGGTAAATTACTGCATCTGAAGTCAGAAGAGGGTTGGAAATGGAAAGGTCGTTCAGTTAAGCTTGTAGATGGAACGACGGTCTCAATGCCAGATACCCCTGAAAACCAGAAGACATATCCACAGCCTGAAGGGCAGAAACCGGGTGTAGGCTTTCCAATCGCCCGTATCGTAGCTATAATCTCATTATCTTGTGGAGCAGTCCTTGACGTAGCGATCGGACCTTACAAGGGCAAGGAAACTGGTGAACATGCTCTGTTACGCCAGATATTGGACAGCATATCCGCAGGCGATATTATATTGGGAGATCGCTACTATTGTTCGTATTTCTTGATTGTCATGCTACAGTGGTTGGGCGCGGACTCGGTCTTCCGGATCCATGGCAGTCGCAAAAGCGATTTCCGCCGAGGTAAGCATCTTGGCAAAAAAGACCACATCGTTATATGGAAAAAGCCAAAACAACGACCGAATTGGATGACTGAGTCCATGTACCTCCAAATGCCAGACACGATTACAATACGCGAGATTAAAATCAATAAAAAAGTCATTACTACCACTCTCCTTGACCCAAAAAAATTTACAAGAGAGGAAATCGATGAACTTTACACGAAACGGTGGTTGATCGAAGTGGACTTCAGGTTCATCAAAACAGTTCTCCAGATGGATATTTTGAGGTGCAAAACACCTGACATGGTTTGTAAGGAAATCTGGGTGAATTTGCTGGCGTATAATCTGATCCGAACGGTCATGGCGCAAGCGGCGCATCATTATAACCTTCCACCACGAACATTGAGTTTCAAAGGCACGTTACAGCAGTTAAATGCATTTAAGGAGAGATTTCTGCGCACTGCCAAAAAGCATTTGTCTAGTATGTACGAATATCTTCTGGAAGCTATTGTCCGTCATCGTGTGGGAAATAGACACAGGCGCAGTGAACCGCGTGCCGTCAAACGACGGCGTAAACCTTATCCGTTACTCACTAAACCACGAGAAGAAGCTCGTAATGAATTATGGGGAGGGGGTGGGGTATCTGCTTAAGGTAGTGGTATTACCCCATGCCCTGCCGTTAGATCAGTCTTATAAGGGATGAGGTATAGCTTACTGATAGCTCACTGCACATGGAGCAAAGAGAACTCTTCCATGATCGACACATACTAACGCTCTCGGTTGATCATTGACAGGAGATCACGGAGAGATGCATACCGAATCAGGAGGCTCCGAATGTAAAAACGTGATTGCACCGGCTCCGTACGTATGTCCTGGGTTTGGTAACTTTGGATACTATGGTGGTATAAATGAAAAATGAAAGAAGAACCTACGACGCGATGAGATTGGTATTCGCTGTGACTGTGCTGTTATTATGTTTCGCTATATCAGCACAAGCTGCAGATATGGGTGAGATACACTCTGGAGAAACGAAGACTGGAAATATTGCCACTGCGGGACAGACGGATTCTTGTACCTTTTATGGTGAAGAAAATCAGACCGTAGTTATTGAGATGGCCGCGTCCGGAAGTGATTTGGGACCTGCTATTTATCTTTATAGCCCAAATGGAACGCTGGAAACGAAAGTAGTAGGTGGCAG
>JAYELB010000217.1:0-12224 GCA_034717055.1 Methanobacteriota archaeon | reverse complement strand
AGGGTTACGGCTTGCGCGCAGCGCTCTTTGGTCCGAGGCAGATTCCTGAGGACGATGTCCTCAAGCTGAAAGACGAGATATATCACTGCACGACATGTGGTATCTGTGGTACGGTCTGTGAGGCATCCATCAATACCGTTGAGGTCTGGGAGTCGTTCCGCAGGAATGCAGTGATTAACAAGCGCGGACCGTATGGTAAGCAGACCGGTTTCGTGGATCTTCTGGCGTCTCACAACGTCTTCGCTGCTGACCAGGAGGATCGGCTCTGCTGGGTTCCCGAGGATATCGAGATCAAGGACAAGGCAGATGTCGCATACTTCACAGGATGTACAGCAGCATATCGGATGCAGCGGGTCGGTGTTGCAACGACAAGGGTTCTACAAGCACTGGACATCCCGTTCACGATGCTCGGACCTGAGGAATGGTGCTGTGTCTCGGTTCTCATAAGAACAGGTCAACTTGACCTGGCGTCAGAGTTTGTGAACCACAACATCGATGCGATGGTCGATAAAGGTGTCAAGACTGTGATCTACGCGTGCGCGGGATGTCACAGGACGAGTATCATCGACTGGCCCAAATTCTATGAGGGCGGAGATCTCCCGTTCGAGATTCTTGCGATCAGTGAGTACATGGACAGATTGTTGAATGACGGAACGCTTCAAGAGAGCGACTTTGACTGGAAGCACCCGCTGAAACAGCGAGTAACATTCCACGATTCCTGCCACACAGGAAGGCATGTCGGTGTCTACGATGAACCGAGAAGAATTTACAACATGGTTCCGGGCATGGACTTCGTCGAGATGGCAAGAACGCGGGAACTGCAGCGTTGCTGCGGTGCAGGTGGCGGTATCAAGGCTGGTGTCTCCGATCTTGCGCTCAAAATGGCACAGAAGAGGGTTGCGGATGCCGAACTCGTGAATGCCGACATCATCACAAGCACATGCCCGTTCTGCAGGCGAAACATCATGGACGGCATGAACGCGATGGACACGAAGATGATCTTTAAGGATCAGCAAGAGATTCTGGCAGAAGCGATGGGACTCGATCTCACGCTACCTGATAATCCGTACATAGCCAAACAGATGTAGATGCAATGGTTGATTTATTCAACCATTTCTATTTTTATTTCCATTGCGGCATTGGGAAATAGACTTAAGTGTTCTGGGCTAATTTATACCATCGAGGGATCGCTCAATGGTAAAATTTCAATTCCTGTTACCGGTTGATGGCTCTGATTATTCCAGAGTAGCAGTCAAACATGCCATACGGATGGCAGAGATGTACAACGCAGAGATTTCACCGATCTATGTGGTGGATACGAGAGCACACAAGGATACGAAGGAGGTCGAGGAAGATACCGCGATCGGACAGGCACTGATCGATGATGTGCAGGATCAGTGCAAGGGTCACGGGATCGGGGTACTCGAAGCAAGGGTGCTTACGGGATCGCCATACAACGAGATCATCAAGGAACAGAAGAGGATCGATGCCAGCGTGATCATTCTTGGTGCTTATGGCGCGGAACACGCCGAGGGCGAGACGATCGGCAGCACCGCTGAGCGCGTGATTCGCGGCGCACAATGTCATGTGCTGCTGGTGCGGGACAAACTCGAGAACGATAGGTTCTACAGGAATATCCTGATCCCGTCCGACGGCTCGGTCGATGCCGGATATGCTGCGACATTCGCTGCAAGCGTCGCGCACAGGTATCATGCCGATCTGATAGCATGTTCCATAATACGCACAGGCCGCGAGAAGGATTTACAGGAGGCGGGGCAAACCACCGATGAGGTGGTTGCACTCGGCAAATCCAAAGGCGCCGAGACAAAGACCCTGATATGGGAAGGAAAACCTGCAGTCGAGATATTAAAAGCGGTCGGTGCCAAGAACATCGATCTTGTGGTGATCGGCTATACCGGAAAGGGCAGAGTCTCCAGGTGGGTACTCGGAAGTGTGTCTGAGAAGGTCGCGCGAACATCGCCGTGTTCGGTCTTTGTGGTGAAGAGTACCCGTGTCGAGCGGGTGTATACAGTCAAGGAGAATTAAATGGCAAGATTTCAGTATCTGGTACCGGTTGACGGTTCGGTTCAGTCAGACGCCGCGGTGGTGCATGCCGCACGGTTTACCGAGATATATGGCGCGGAACTAACGATTGTCCATGTGGTGGACTCAAGCGTGTACAAGGACGCGGATATCGTAAAACGGATGGAAACGACCGGAGAGATGTATCTCGAACGGGCAAGGAAGACGGCAGAAGAATATGGCGCGGACGTGAAATCTACAAATGTGCTGATCGGGCACCCGTTCGACGAGATCATCAACGAAGCAGTCGAGATCGATGCCAGCGTGATCTTCATGGGCGCAACCGGACTATCGCATTCAGGGCATATTGGTGCGGTCGCAAGCCGCGTACTGCGCGGTGCCGAGTGCCATGTCATGCTGGTGCGGGGTGACATACCAGAGGCAGGTTATGAAAATATCCTCATCCCCACGGATGGCTCAAAGGATGCCGAGTATGCTGCACAATCAGGTCTTAGCATTGCAAAAAGATTCGGAGCAAAGGTCGCTGCGTGCACTATTGTTGATACGAGCCACATCGTCGAGACCCGGGTGGTTACCGCTTCCGGTGTTGGAGCAGGCAGGCATTATGGCGATATCATAAAACTCCCGGAGTCTGCGATACAGAAGATGCGACAGCGTATGCTCGACGACTCTGCAAAGATTGCGAAGCGGGTAAAAGAGATTGCGGAATCGAAAGGAGTGGATGCGAGGATCATCATGCGTGACGGAAAACCTGCGCCTGAAATCTTAAAGATTGTGCGCGACGAGGACATCGATCTGGTGGTGATCGGGTATACCGGAAAGAAGACGATCTCGAAGTTATTGATCGGGAGCATCTCTGAGAAGGTCGTAGCCACTGCACCATGCTCGGTCATCATCGTCCGTGGCAGCCGGATAGAGCGGGTAATTCCGGTGCATGAATAGAGATGGGATTTTAGTTTTAAGTGGGCGCAGTGGGGGTTTGACTGGTTAACCATGGAGTCAGACGGTGTATCGAAACTCATCGAACATAAATGGACGATAGCGATCATAGCAGGCGTTTCAATACTTTTTTTGGCGATTGTTTACACTGTGCTGCCGCTTGTCGATGGTATTGTACTCGGCGTGGTCTTTGCGTATGTTGGAAGACCGATCAACAATAAATTATTAAAATACACGAGATTTGCCCCATTCATCGCAACGGCATGTATAATCACCCCGATCATACTCATACTCGGCACCGGTGCGATCGAAATCACACGCCAGATCACCTGGGTGGTTGTGCACCATTCAGAGATTATGACATCGTTTATATCCACAATCGAAGGGCTGGACCTCCCGAAATTCATATATAATGGGGAAGATACCTCGCAGATGATCGAGAACCTTGCGACCTCTGCGATCGGGATACTCAAGCATATCCCGGCATTGGAGTACTTAGAGAAGTTCCTACTACTTATCATCAATGCCCTAGTCGCGGTCTTCGTCTGTTTCTTCCTGCTGATGGACGGGGGTCGGTTTGTGACGCTTATCCGGGGTCTGGTTCCACAATCAAATATCAGGATCATTGATGCATTCATCGAACATGCGGATCAGATACTCTCCGGTATCTTTATAGGTAACCTGTATGTCGCGATATTTGCCAGTATAATCTCCTTATTCGTATTGTATTTCTTCGGGGTTGCGCATGTCCCAGCTATGGCATCGCTGATCTTCCTTGCTTCACTGATCCCGATATTTGCCGGCTGGATGATCCTTGGCCCAATCGCGGTCGGCAGATACTTTGAGTACGGGCTCTGGAATGCGGTCATCTTCTATGCCATAGCAGCGACTGTGATTTATGGTCCGACTGAACTAGTGCTCCGTCCGTATATCGTTGGCGTGAAATCCTACACTCACCCCCTCCTGATGATGTTGATGTTCATCGGCGGCGCGCTAGTCGCTGGTATCGCGGGCTTCTTTATGGCGCCGGCGCTGATGGGCATTCTCATCGCCGCATACCGGACTTATGAGGATCTGATACGTGGAAGGATCGAGACTCATAACATACTGCAACAGTAAGTTATATATCTCGATTTTCGGTGAAACGTAAATCACAGCCCAAAAGGTGTCGCAGATTAAGAAGGGGGCGGTTACCCCCCCTCCTACGGAATGAGCGGGAATATACGATCGTTGCAGAACTTTTACCACCATGTCGTGAGACTCGCTTTCATAGGGATTAATCGCCGTAACCAGAGGAAAAGCTACAACTGGGCTCAGTTCAACCGTTTTCTACAATTTAACCCACTCCCGAAGCCGAAGATATATCAATCGCTATACATTTGAATCTATAGAGGATGTGCTCCTGAAGAGCCGGATGAGGGAAATCTTCAAATCCGGTTCTGTGAGGGGGCTCATAGTAACCTCGGGGCCATTACCCCAAACAAGAGATGCGCTATGGGCCCTACTTGACATGGACACAGATTATCGGTGTAAATGACTTTTCAGATCGATAGTGCTCCATTATGGCAGTTGTGGTTGCGTAAGACAATCCGGCGTTATCAGAAAATAATAAAAAGATTCTTAAACTCCTTACTCCCTTTGCGGTTATTCTTCTTGTCAGAACTTGCAGAATCGTAATCGGGCGACCAATCAACATATCTGAGTAGTTACAAAAAAAGGTACCTGTTTAGCTGAGGTGGAAAAACCATGAGATTACACTAGTGTCGCGTCAACCCCATAATGGCGCAAGGTATAGAACATGCATTCTTCAGAATCAACCGATGAGAGATAAATACGAGTGAACATGTCGTGCCATCCGTCAACGATGTCTGGATAAAGTTATCTCGGTTTTATCCGACACTTGAAAGTTGACATGACACTGGATTACACGGGATTGACATAGAAATCTTGTGGAAATCAGTGTAATCCCGTGGTTAGCTAAACACATACAAAAAAAGAAAAGAGGATTGACCCTGGATGGGCCAATCAGTGGTCACAACCCTATTCCCATTCACTGCTGGTCCAATTCCACACCTGCCAAGTATCATTCACCCACTGCATGTATGTAGAGTTGCCAGTATCATTGTACAGGACACGCGACTTATGCGGGGTATCGTCTACATCGACTGACACATCCCATGCAGCAGCGCCGGTCTTGGTTGCATCCGTGTGGTTGGCGTTGATTATCAGACCTTCAATCCGCATCCATGTGATGTTCAGATGCGTATGCGTGTGACACGCCATGCATACTGTGTTGTTGTCGGTGTTGTCAGCATTCTTGGTCTGGTTCCAGAACGCGTAGTGAGCGGAATCAGGATTATTGATCTGCTGCATCTCGGTGTAGTGGCAGTCCACACAGTCGATGATCACTGCAGCATGTGGCGTGTTATTCGATCGCCAGTACCAGTCTGTGCCCGGTCCGGTGACATTGCCTGTTGTGTTCCAGTGCTCGAAGTTCTTGCCATACGCACCAGGTGCCATATCCTTTGTCAAGCCGAACTCTTTAAGTGCAGTCTCATTGATCTGGTGACAGAAACAACCCGGACGCTCAGCGTTGTATGTGGCGTGTGCGCCAGTATTCGCCTTCCACTCTGCGACTTCGTTCACATGACACTTCTCACACAGTTCATACTGAGATTCACTTGTTCTCACGCTGAACCACGTATGTTGTCCAACAAACATTGCCATCGTCTGCGGCAGTACGAATAACCCAATCGCAAGTACCGCAACCGAGAGCAATATCATGTTCTTTCCTTTCATTTATCCTCCTTGATATACTCGAGTATAATGCTGAGGATAACTCCGCTGCGCTTTGTCTTAAATCTTGCGACGGTCCAAGCAACCAAAAACTCCGCTATCACCGGATATGCTTCAGAAGCGCGTCCTTTGCAACCTTGATCGCGCAGAGTTCTCCACACATCGAGCAAGTATCGCCACTGCTGACCCGGGTCTCGTGTATCGATCTTGCACGCTCTCCATCAATCGCACACTTAAACTGAGCGTCCCAGTCAAGGCTCTTGCGTGCGACTGCCATCCTTTTATCCATCGAAAGCGCACGTTCCCGGACGCCTAACTTTGCGAGATCGATTGCATGGGCCGCGATCTTTGTGACCATCGTACCCTCCCTGATGTCATCGATCGTCGGGAGTGCAAGATGCTCGGCAGGCGTTACCATGCAGAGGAAGTCTGCCCCGTGCATGCCTGCAATTGCGCCGCCGATCGCACTTGTTATGTGGTCGTAGCCCGGCGCAAGATCGGTCACGACCGGACCTAACAGATATAGGGGGGCGTCATCACAGAGATGCTTGATGGTGCGCACCCCGTATCCGATACCATCCACCGGCACATGCCCAGGACCCTCGACCATGCACTGGACGCCTGCCGCCCTCGTCTGCTTGACCAGTCTGCCAAGCGTGATCGCCTCCTGAAACATCGCATCGTCGTTGGCGTCAGCGATGCACCCCGGACGCATACCATCGCCGAGACTTATCGTAATATCGTACTCGCGTGCGATCTCGAGCAGGTAATTAAACTCAGAATAAAACGGGTTCTCCATCTCGTTGGTAATCATCCATGCGACGGTGAGTGCACCTCCGCGGCTCACTACATCCAGTATCCGGCTGCCTGATGTGAGATGTTTAAGTAGCTCCCGGTTTACGCCTGCGTGGATCGTCATGAAGTCAACACCGCTTTCTGCATGACTCCTGACCGCGTTAAAGAGATCGTCATCGGTCATCTCACTTTTTCGCCCACATGCCGCATGATAGATCGGAACCGTGCCGACAGGGACATTAGATGCATCAAGAACTTTCCCGAGCATATCTTGTAGATCGCCTCCGGTCGAGAGATCCATCACAGTGTCTGCCCCATGTCGGATCGCGACACTGGCTTTCTCGAGCTCCTCGCTTACGCTCTGGTAATCAGCAGATGTCCCGATGTTGGCATTGATCTTGGTGCGCACAGATTCCCCAATTGGGGTGGGAGACGCACTTCCGGAGATGTTTTTTGGAATCACCACGCGTCCTGCTGCAACGAGGCGCCGCAGTTTCTCGGCATCGATCCCCTCTGCCTCTGCCGCCCCCCTGATCTCAGGGGTGATCTCGCGGCGCTGTGCACGGTCAAGCAGTGTCATCTTGCTCCACGGTGATACGGGCACCGCGCTCATTTGCGACCTCTGCTAGATGGAGGATCTCCCCTTCCGTGAGCGGGATATCAAAGTCAGAGGCGGAATATGACTCTTTATTCATCGCTTTTGCCGCATCTATCAATCTCGTAACCATCCTCTCTTCGTCGTACAGCACAGGATGCTTAGACGTGTGCGAATGCGAGACAAATCTGAGATTCGGGTACTCCTCTGCAAGTATATACA
The DNA here is from genome assembly GCA_034717055.1 of Methanobacteriota archaeon. GTDB lineage: Archaea > Halobacteriota > Methanosarcinia > Methanosarcinales > Methanogasteraceae > Methanogaster_A. Next base: position 4,834 of record JAYELB010000217.1, on the reverse strand, counting down.
GCAGACATGCACGATAATCTTTGTTGATATACATATCAAACTCCGATGACACGATTCCGCTCTTATCCAGTTCTTTTAAAACATCCGCTGCATAACGGTGTAGGTTACCCTTAATCGCTTCCCCCTTCCCGCGGCAGAGATAATCCTTGATTCCTTTTCGCTTAAGTATAATATCGATCCCCTCTGCCGGAAGCGCAGCCGTTCCCTCATATTTCCGGTACTGCGCGGCATCCACGATCAGTTGATACTTCCCCTCGCCTGGATTTTCGATCGTAACGGATCCATCTTCTCCTGTCACATGCTCAAGGGTAACGCTGATCCCTACCCCGCGCATCAACGATACGCCCGCGCCTCCGATACCGGTTCCATCCTCATCAGTGACACGAATCGTCAACGGATTCTCAACAACCTTCGCGCCCTCTGCGAGGCAGAGCGTCCCGCCGGTGCACGATGCATCCGGATGGTAATAGTCATAGAGCCGCAGGAACTCATCGGAGTGTCCAACCTTCAGATCGTCTCCTGAAACAGTACCTTTGGCAGATAGTCTCTTATGTATTTGGCGTTCGACCGTCCGGTGGTAACTGTTTAATATTTTGTATGATTCGCGATTCCTTTCAAGAGCAGGACGTAGTTCGCTTGCCATTGCCGCAAACAATCCGGCAACATCCTCCAGACTGCCGGCATCCAGCGTATAATCCTTTTCAGCCAGTTCGCTTGCGCTCCAGAAGTAGTCCGGTGGTATGAACTCCTTTATGCCGTCTTCGGTACTCGATAACTCGTAATGCATCTGGTCGATGATGGTCTGGCAGCGTTTCATAAACGCACTCCCAATCTCATTTAATCGCACGAGTTTCTCAGGGCTCGATGTGTCGAGCACATCTTCCTCAAACTCCTTGAATTTATCATCCTCAACCGCCCCGGCAGCAGTATCAAGAGCACTACTAAGTGTCGCCCGGTATGTCTGAAACTCCTCCTTTGTCGCGGTCTTGAGTGTAGTAATATCCTCTTCGAGTCTGGTTACAGCCCCGTCGTAATCGCGCGCCTGCAGCGCATCCTCTACCTGGTCGGCAGAGACTTCACCTGTGGAGTGCGATGCAAGTTTCTTTGCATCATCCACACATCCCCGCAGCGCATCTTCAGTGATCGCCTTCAGACGATCCAGATAACCCACGATCTCGTCGATGTCCTTATCCGGATCTGCAATGGATTCGAGTTCGGAGATATAGGATCCAATATCATATCCCGCGTTGTTAAGCGTAACTAATTTTGCGCGGGAGTCCTCTGCATATTTGACCGCTGCATCATACAACCGGTCGATGAATTGCTGTTTCGTCCTGTCAATGTCCTGTGCGATATTCCTGATCGCAAACAATGTCACGCCCTTGATCGCCAACTGGTCGCAATCGACCGACCCACTATCAGGATCGATGCTACCGCCGCTATTCCGTACCGCGCGTTCGATCGAGTCTATATCTGTTACACTCTCAACAAGGGTAATCGAGTGAGCGTCCTCTATATCATGCATCCGGCTTTGCAGTTGGATCAGGTCCTTGCAGGTACCGCGCAGTTCACGCTCCTTCACCCGCGACGCAGGATCCTCGAGCCGCCGCTGCTTCACTGATTTGATGTACCACGCTGATGCGACGACGATGATGATTGGCACACCGATGACCCCGAATAGAAGCGCGATGTCAGATTCGCCATATATAAATAATGCGTATGCTATTGTAAGAACCACAAGCACAGATACCACCGCGATGACGATGTTTTTTATATCATCCTTGTTCATCGGTTTGATTATTGCTCCGGAACTTAAAAACCCTATTGCTGGAGATGTCATAATGAGACAGAATAGGTCATCGAATGGGTTGAATGAGGTATCTCGTCTTTCCGACAACAGTGTAGAAAAATCTGTGGTAACCGTATATTGCGTAGAGCTTGGTAGCTGCGCCTCCTGCCGCCTAGGTGCTTACGTGGTTACCTTTTTTTCACGTCACCGATTACTTTCGCCGCCTTGCAAACCTCCTCGATGCCACACATAGCAGTACAGCCCCTGCCGCCATCCACGCGCTGCATCCCGGACTCGGATCCGGGTCAGGTGCATCATGTGGCGTGGCTGTGGCATTGGATCCGGGCGCATTCGGCGCAGGCGCAATGTCGAGTGACGGCGCAGGCTCTGGTAGGTAAGGATCGCGGCACTGGCGCACGTAGAAGAAGACGAGATCCTTCTGCGATCCAACATATATTTGGTCGATGGTCATATTGAATATTTCGTCATCTTCCGGATAAACAAGGCAATCTTTAGCTTCAAATATTCCATAGCTGACAGATGTTCCATTTTGCAGCAATTCTACCCATGCGCTCTCTCCTTTCGCACTCACGCCCTTGACAACAACCGAATATCCCTGGTAGAATGCATGCTGCTCACCGTTTGCAAGCACATAACCCTCGCCATCGATCAGTATCTGCGTCTCGTTTCTGCCGCCGACAGTGGTGTTTAGGCAATCCGCAGGATAAGCAAGCAGGATCAGTGAGAAGAGAAGCAATATCCGGCTAGTCTGTGGCATCCACCCCACCCCGAATATATTCCCAGAAGATCGCAATCAGTTCATTCATGCAGGCGACTGCAACCGGCGTCCCGCCTCTGGTTCCGGTGCACGTGATCGATGAGACATCCATGCTGTGCAGCAGATCCTTCGATTCGGAAGCGTTCACGAAACCAACCGGAGTACCCACAACGAGTGCGGGACTGATGCCGCTTTCTATCAATTTGCATACCATGAGTGCGGCTGACGGTGCATTCCCAATCACCACTATCGCACCGTCCAGATCGTGCCCTATTGCCTTAAATCCTGCCGAGGTCCTGGTGATGCCGTATTCGGATACGAGTTTCTCGCCAGCAGCAATATCGAGCACGCAAGTTATCGGACAGTCGTGCCCCACTTTCGTGAGGCCCACAGAGACCATCCTGATATCAGTATAAATGTTCCTGTTCTGCCTGATAGCGTCGATTCCTGCGCGGACTGGGTCGTTTTTGAACCTGAGCAGACCTGCAAATCCGGGATCGCCGGTTGCTATCACGCAGCGCTGCCGTATCCGGTCCTCGTATCCGGAATCGCCAACGATACCTCTTGCTATGCTACGGCTTTTCGATGAGATCTCCCTTGCTTCCGGGGTGCGTGCTCCAAGATCGGACATTTCAGGCATGTTCACTCACTTTGGAGTTAGAGTCCCATAATATTTCCCTTGATGTCAGGTGCCCCATGTCCCACTTCATAGGGGAACTCACAAAATGATATGCCATGAACGTCACAACCACTATCACTAATCACTAAGAGGTGCTGTATTTATAGCAAGATTGCTCACGAACGCGTAGGAACTTGCCGTCAGATTTATAGATCATAGTAACTATGTTACTTATTATATAAAATCTGTGTGATTGGCATGACCGTCTTGCAGTATCGTCGGGCATAGCCACTGATGAGTTTATCGAGTACAACGGTTAAGATGAACGGCATGAAATCACAATGCACAAGCCCTGCACTTAATTATAATGACTTCGGGAGACTATTGTAAGCGTACACCGAGGCCGGGGCGGTCGAACGGATCGCAGGTTTTTTGGGGATGGGTCGGAAGAATTTAATACAAGAGAAGAATGAAGAAAGGTATGTGATGATTGGAGTTCGTCCAGACGGATATTATAGACTATGTTCGGATATACAACATTGTCCGAAATTACCTCTTAATTTATGCCAAGGAATTTGGGTAATAGAAAATGAAATACATTCAAAGGATTTTTGAGTTGTAGTTTCAGTAAAAGAAGACGAATGGCTAACGGAGTTCTTTAAGAAATACATTGAGAGTTTAGGATTTCAGTTGATTGTTTATGATTTCCAGGAGCCTACTACTATTTCCAATGGAATTAGAGAGAAAATTCAGATGTGTGATTGCTTAATTGCATTGGTAACTAGGGGATTTAAAGTAGAAAGTTCTGATAAGTATGTTTGCCCAAGCTTGGTTGCCCATAGAAATGGCTTGGGCTAACTCATATCGGATACCTACAGCAATGCTTGTGGGGGAAGGAGTAAGGTTAGAAGGTTTTCCTAAAATAGAGAGATATGAGATATTTAACCGCGACAACTTAATAAATAATCTCCCAAAGATTACAAAGTATCTCCAAAGTCTGAGAGACTTTTTGATGGAACATGATATTGAAAGTTTAGTTCCTTCACCAATTCTTACGAGGAACTTTATCCATTCAATATCGAAAATTCGTTCTGATGGCATGTCTATGGATGGAGCTCAAGTATCAATGGATGCCCTCTCGGATAATCTTAAATTTTGCGAGCATTCAGCTATAGCTGAAGTGAAGAGTATTGGCCAAAGTGTAAAAAGCAAAAAATTTGAATTTGTGGTACTGGAGAAACCCGAACATATAGAGGTGAGCTACGCGATAGTTAGAAATGATGATTATGTATTTCGCTGGCGGATTATTTTTAATCCGCCTCTGGCAGAAGGAGAGACCGTAAAATAATACTACAGACGCATTTCCAGAAATAACCAATCTTACACATTAGAGGAAGCTGAAGAGAGAATGAAGGCTCCAGGTTTTCCTTTCCCCGAACCGGTATCCTTTAAAGAGTGGTCTATAATTTATCCTACGGAGAAATTAAAAATTGAAATTTTTTTTCCCGAGAGAATACATTATATACTCACCACCGGCATAAACTGCGACTTTTGTAATTGCCAATTTGATCATGAATACACAAGACCGGGACACATACAACAGGATAACCAATCAAGAGGTTTATTCGATCTTTGCGTCCTTGCGACC
>JAYELB010000216.1:0-2922 GCA_034717055.1 Methanobacteriota archaeon | reverse complement strand
TATTTTACTACCGATCAGGATAATGGGTCACAGGTCTTATAAATCATTCGCCTTCTCGCTTCAGCACCCTGACATGATCGCCGCGCACCGTGACCGGTATCGGCACCATCGCCTCAAAGAGCTCGACCGTGATCTCTTCATGCGCCTCATCGACCCGCTTCACTCTCGCTTTCTCGCCCTTGAAGGGTCCCGAGATAAGTTCCACGATGCTGTCGACCGATATGCCGATAACGGTCGGTTTCGGTGTCAAGAAGTGCTCTACTTCCTCGATGCTGGATTCGCCCTGCACAAGCGACCTTGCATGTTGCACCATCTGGACCGCCTGGGCAAGTTCGTCGCGGTCGCCGGACTCGACCAGTATGTAGCCGCGTAGTTCATCAGGCACGAGTATCGCGCGTATGTCGTAATGATCCCTCTGCGCAAGTTGTGCGAGTATATTTGCGACCGGTCGCTCCTGATTCGCAGTGGTCTTCACCACAAAGACAGATTCTTCGCTCATAGATGCACTTCCTTTATTGTCTCGTAAATTGCGCCTTTCGGCGTCAGCGTACTCTTTTTCAGTTTGATTGTGTCCACATCCATCGTTCCTACCTTGACATCTGACAGGTACTCGATCACATCTGCAAGTTTCATTCGCGCCCCTTCCGGGTTATGTTTTACCCGGGCAAGGGTCGCATGTGGGGTGAATGGACGCTTCTCGCGCTTAAATCCAAGTGGCGCAAGTGCCGACTCCACCTCTGCGTACAACCTGGTAAATGTTTCCGCGGGATCTGCGCCGATATAGATCACCCTCGCATAAGCTGGTTTTGGAAAAGCTCCGATCCCACAAACTCTTGCTGTGAATGGTTCGAAGTTTATGTTTGAAAGTGCATCTTCGATCTTCGGAACCTTTTTTTCGGGCACATCACCAAGAAACTTCATCGTAATGTGGACCTGCTTCGGGTCAACGAGCTTTATGTTTCCTTTGAGTTGCTGCTGAATCTCTACGATTGTGTCTATGAAAGAATCCAAAAGATCAACAGCGATAAACGTCCGTATCATAAAATCACCTAAGTATCAGGTAGTAGTGTTGTAATCTTTCAGATAGATAAAGATTGTTACATTGTCTCGAAAATCCGGTTATTCCAGTTGTGTTTATTCACCATGGAATGAGAAGCATCGCCTTAGGCAATATGCAAGGGCATTGTCAGTCTCTGTGAACTCTCTCGGTTTTCACGTTTGATTCCAGCAAATCCGGATCGAGTCAAAATTCTGACTGAAACTCTGCCAACACCCAAAGACTTGACAGCCCCGGAATTTCACAATCCTTATGTGTGGCTAAACAAATAGTAGATCATGCACGCTGCTCCGGCAACGTTCTGTAAGAGCTTGGTAGAAGTTTTTCTGCATGTCATCAACGCCATGGAGGTTCGGTATGGGATTGCGGAAAGCACGTATCCGGATTAAAATCGTGCGAACAACGAACAAAACGCCATTATACAAGAGCCTATACACATTCTTTCGAGAACACCGGGTAACCTTTCGGAGTGGCTCTAAGGGAATTCGATGGCTGAAAGGGGACAGAGATACATGAATACAAGAATATGGACTATACTGAGTATATCGCTCGTGATGACCTGTGTTACCGGATTATCTGTAGCAGAGGTAGCAGACGTAATAGAACCGGCAGAAACCGGATTCTGCAAGCCACACGCAAGGACGCTGATGGACTTTACGGAAGGCGGTCATCCGGAGACTGACTTCGGAGCTAATATGACAGCAGAGTGGTGGTACCTGAACGGAAAGACAAAGCTGGTTGCCAGTGATGGCGAAGTGAAAGATGCCGGGTTCTGTGTTGTTATGGCACATCAAGAATCCCCCATCTTCTTCGCCGGTCCGGGTGGATTGCAACTCTCCCACTTGCTCACATTCTCCGCGTTATACCCTGACGGTGAGACACCGACCTTCTTTTACACCGAGACCTACGTTCCGCAGACCATCATCAGCCATTTCGTATCATTACACACTCCTTATGTGTACTATGTATACCCGGGCGGTGCACAGAGATATTATGGCTCAGCATCTGCCGGATACAGCTTGAATTACAAGTCTGATGATATGGACGCCGATCTGGTCTTCTTGCCAGGAACGGTTAAGACAATAGATCAGGCAGAACAACCGCTCAACTTCATCACATACGAACACTCCTGCGGCACCCTCAGCGGTTCGATCGTTCTGGACAATAAGACCTATACGGTCAAACGCGGCGAAGGATACATGGACCACATGATCCCAAGCAGCAGTCAGCCATGGCCAATGGACCTGCATGGATGGAGCTGGTCTGAAGTGACGACAAGGAACTATCAGGCGGTTGCCTACGCTGTTCGTAGTCTGAACGATAGTTATGGCAATTATTCGTACAAACACCTGACATTGCTAAATAGGCATAACGGAAGGGTGATTGCAGAATACTCGGGCGACCAGGTAACGGTCATAGAGACTGATTGGATAGATGAGGACAATTTCAGCAGGAAACGACCAGCTACAGTTACATACGCAACACCCAGGTGGGATGTTACGGTTAATGCTGAAAGCGTTGCATATTTCAATCAAACCCTCCATGGATATGCCGGGTTTGTCGATTTCATGGCTTTCGACTCAGGCAGCGCAACAATCACACGCAAGAAAGGGACTGTGGTCCAGAAAGGAAGCGCGTTTAATGAGTACCTGGTCTCTGATCTGGGCGCGCTCCAGTCAAACAGTTAAAAGAAGCTACAGGTGATGGAGCCACCATATCAGAGGCTCCACCGCTCTTATTTTTGGATCTTTGGCAATTCACGTTGCAAGCATCTCGTAGATGAATTGTGCTGGTGTGGCATTAAGTGGTTAAGTAGTAACTCTTCCATCTTCTTCACATACTCGTCTCTTCCCTGACTCTTGAAT
>JAYELB010000215.1:0-2932 GCA_034717055.1 Methanobacteriota archaeon | reverse complement strand
GAAGAGATGATGTAGATGTTTACGAAACGCCAAAGAAACAGTCCCTCGCTTGTATGCGTTTACAACCATAGCGGGAATTGCTGTTGGCAGTCCAACAAACCATGCGATAAAGAGAAGAAATGACAATATATTTTTGAAACAGTACAAAGCACCGCCGCAACTTATTAAACAAATAGATGGAATTTGTATCCAATGCGAATAACAAAGCGTAAGATCATTCTGACCTCGATCCTTGCTATCCTGATCCTGTTTTTGGTTGCGGGTCTTATCGGAGTGCGCGATATTGCAGATACGCTGCGCACGGCGTCGCCTGTGATTATACTACTTGCTATACCGGTCTACCTGATCTCCTGGCCCCTGCGCGGCATCCGGTATCAGCAGATTCTTGTGCAGTTGGGCTATCAGGAACGCATGGATTTTCTGGTCGGGTGCATATCCTTGAGCCAGTCTGCAAACGTGATCCTGCCGGCACGGATAGGGGATGTGGTTCGCGCATATCTGCTCAAGAAGATGAAGAACATCCCGGTGACCACAGGATTCTCCTCGCTAGCTGTTGAGCGCATATTCGATATTCTTGCGATCACAATAATTGGCGGCTTTGCCGTGCTAGGACTGCAGGAGCTACTGCTCGACCAGTGGATTACAGATATCATCACGATCGCAGGACTTGCCACATTGGCAGTATTCGGGCTTCTGATCCTTTTTTTGAAACTCCGTACAACGATTGGTGGTGTTGTCACCTGTTTCATCAGAGAGATTGCGGTTGTGTCTACAAACCCACGCGCATTTGTAATTGTCTTTGCAAGTTCACTCTCGGTCTGGCTCTTCGACATCCTCACCTGCTTTGTGGTGCTAAGCGCATTTTCAGGAACCACATCGCTCTCCACGATCCCGATCGTATTTCTTGCAATCGCTGTCGGGAATCTCACAAAGATCGTTCCGATCACACCGGGCGCAATAGGGACTTACGAGCTGGCGCTGACTGCGATATTCAGTCTCGGCGGAATCGCCCCGGCTATCGGGTTTGCCGCTGCTGTGCTCGATCACATAGTCAAGAACTCGGTGACGCTGATACTTGGAAGCGTGTATCTCTCGCGCTTTGGCATGAGCTGGTCGCAGCTTATGGACCAGAGTGGAGGAATCCCAAAAAATTAATATACCCATCGTAGTTTATTTTAGTGGATAATATATATAAACCTGATTAAAATCACAAATGGCACGAATTTTACGAATCACACGAGCGTGCCGAGCAAAATTCATACTCGCCAGTTGGTGAAAATCCAACCTGATGAATTACTATTGTCGCGACAATTTAATTCGTAGACACCATAAAAAATCTCCACATCATGCTATATATCGCTGTCGTGCGACGATTGATAAGACTCGTAACATTCTTAGACTTCTCAAGGGTGCGTTCTTACGAAGACTTTGCATATGGCGGGTGGTGCGAGTGATTGCAGTCGATGACCTTGGCGCATCGAGCGATGATATTGTGGGAATTCACCGTCGATAATGTTACTCTGCACCACTGGAGAGACTTCACTCCAACCGATTGGGTTGTAGACCAGACACCTGACTGCACGATCGGGGCTGCGGACAACACAGCGGGCTTGGACGTCTCAACTGCTTGTTACAAGTACTCAAACGACGGTGGCTCATCGTGGAGCGGCTGGCTCTCTGCAAGCTGCACCAGAAGCGACGGCACCACGTCATACCAGACGATAACTGCTGACTCTGTGCCGTTCAACCGGGATTCCGGGACGCAGAATATTATCAAATTCAAGATCAATGATACTGCCACGAATACGGGCGAGAGTGACGAGTATGCGGTTTGGGTAGATGTAGCAGACCCGTCTGCACCTGCGGTATCGTCACCGACACATCCGGACGAGGGTGTTGGTACAACAGAAATAGTTAAATTTTATAAATACGTGTGACTAAACATTACAGAAAATGGAGGATGAATAGAATGAATAACAGAATCCTAATGTTAGTATTGTCCGCAGTGCTGATCGCTGCGGTGTTGTCAGGATGCGTGCAGGAGATATCAGAGATTAAAACACCGGATGCGGATCCGCCGACGCCTGCACCAGAAAATATAGCATCTTTTATGCAAGCACCCCCTTCGATCGCGAATTGGAAGTATGTCAGTTATCGCAATCTATCCATCTCGAATGCCCCCGCGCTCAACCAGACTGCTCGAATTACGTATTCCATAATTCCGGATAGGGATATCGAGGTTCTTTTGGTCCATATTAGTTTTTTAGACGGTTTTGAATTTGTGGAGGTGGAGGGTGAAAGGTTCCTGACGTGGGGTAATGGTAAGATGCCGGTTAGTAATCTTGATCGGTGTACCAAGTGGCGTCCAACAAATCTCTCAAAAGGTGAGATGTATCAGTTCAGCACAACAATAAAGGCTGTTAAGACAGGAAATTTTACAATACATGCTTATAGGCTTAACGAATTAATGTACCTATCAGTATCCGAAGATTCCGCATACATCAGCGATGAGCCGTTTCCAAATCCCCCTTCGATGGCAGTTGAATTGAACATGTCCGAGTCCGAGAAGATAGGGGCGAATATGGTCAGAACCGCCTCCAAACCATCCAGATATAATTTCACCCCTAGCCCGCTCAACATTAGTGAAGCAGAACCTTTCGATCTCGTGTGGGACGGTACAAAATGGGTGTATGTACAAAACCGGTCATGAGCAGAGGCGATCATGAAACCGATATTACCTGGTTTGCTGATATTCCTGATCATAGCACCGGTTGTTTGTGCTGAGACCTGCAATATTGGAATTTAGATGGGCGAAGATAGTACATGCGGCAACTATAAGATCAGACACGATTCATGGACTGCTGGAGGTCAAGATTCTCATCAGATAGGCAATTTCCATATCTGGAGGTTATCTCCTTATGCTGATCTTGGG
>JAYELB010000214.1:0-2943 GCA_034717055.1 Methanobacteriota archaeon | reverse complement strand
CTTAATAAAGGTTTAAGTATATTAAATACGATTGATATTCGCGATCTCAATGGTCGCTTTGTAACGTTTAATATGTGACGGTTTTGTGACATTTAGGTTGATGATAAAATCTAAATTTCCGAAAGTCATGTATCATGCCTTTTTCCTTCTGTAACCTGCAACTTGGTGACGGCGAGGTTAACTATCGAAAACTTAACATTTAACTTCAGAGCGGCCTGGGACTTGCATGTACTCTTAAATATCTTCTCAAGTATTTTATTTAGTCGTATAATACTTCCATCCACTGCAAAACAGTCTTTAAATCGTGAGAGAAATTTTCTATCGTTTGGCGGAAGTAAATCGATATAACTCCTGAGTAGCTTGTTATACACACCTCTGTAAAACATCCAGTTGGTGCCTGACAATTTTTTGCTAATCGCCATCTCACTAATCCCTATTACCTGCATTTCAGGATGAATAAGGGGGATATCGCTGTGAAAAAGGCTACCAGTTTTGATAGACAGCCCCGCTTGCTTGATTCCATCGCTGATAGTACCATTAGCCAGAAAAAAGGAACGACAAGTAATTTCCTTTCCCGTTCGTCTTCCACGCCATACTTTTTTGCCAACTCTTTGATCTGATCTTCGGATAAGATTGTAGAGAATTTATCAAACGCTTCTTTTACATCCACTTTTTTCGTCTCCTATTCCATGTAATAACAGTCATCATCTATTACTAAATAGAAGACGTTAGGATATATTAGTTATATCCCTTCAAGAAAACTAAATTCTAGCTTAAGTTTAGTAAAATGGGGTAGGGAGTCGTAACTTCGCGGTACCCGCGGTTTCCATATAAAGCAGGAGGAATCACAATGAAAAGGAAATTTGATCAGGTGTATCAGTTCAAGATAACGCTTGCGGGTGCTAAACCACCGATCTGGCGGCGAATACAGGTCCCTGAGACCTACACATTCTGGGATCTGCATGTCGCGATCCAGGACGCTATGGGCTGGGTAGATGATCATCTCCATTGAGTTCGAAATGGTCGATCCGTCAACTGCTTCAGTGGTGCATATAGGAATCCCGGATGAAGATCTCACCAGAAAATCCCTTCCGGAGCATAGACGAAAGATAGCCAAATATTTTTCTATGGAGAATCGATCAGCAGAGTATGTATATGATTTCGGTGATAATTGGAAACATGAGATACAACTGGAGAAGATACTTCCAAGAGAAAAGGGTGCTGTGTATCCGACATGCATCACAGGGAAAAGAGCATGCCCCCCTGAGGATTGTGGCGGGTTATGGGGATATGTTGATGTATTGGAAGCATTGGAAGGTCCGGACAATGAGGAGCATGAAGAACTGCTGGACTGGGTTGGCGAGAACTTCGATCCCGATCATTTCGACGTATCGGAGGTCAGATTTAGCGACCCTGACAAACGCTTCAAATTTATGTTTGGGTAGAAGATGCACGACCGCATGGGCGGCAAAATACCAGCGCACCACCAAATATCCAACTCCGATCTCCAGTTGAAACCAAGGGGTTGGGGGTAACAACATTTGCACCGAAAGTGTTGCACCTCACCCGAACCCATGTCTCCAGTTGGAACCAAGGGGTCAGGCTCCACCCACCACAAACACCAGAACCAAAAACGATCCGGACAATCGGGCTACATCACAACATCTCACAGGCAAGCACACACCATCAAGCATACAAAACTTCAATTATCCACAACCAAGATACCGTTACCAATGCCACCCACCATCCTCAAGATCGGAGGTAGTGTCCTCACAGAGAAGACCGACACCCCGACACCAAAACCATCCGCAATCGAGAGGTGCGCCGCAGAGATCGCATCGTACCACCCGTCAGCAGACAGCCCGATGATCTTGGTCCACGGCGCAGGTTCGTTTGGGCATCCGCAGGCAAAAAAGCACGATTCCCCAGGCGGGTTCACCAATTTAGGGATAATCGAGATCCACCGATCAGTAACGTTGCTAAACGAACTTATTGTTGATGCATTGATCGAAGATAACGTTCCGGCAGCGCCTGTGCATCCGTTTGGCTGCACAGTGGCAGAGGGCGCACGCATCAGCGAGATGCAGACCGCTCCGATCGCGCTGATGCTTGCCCGCGGCATTGTGCCTGTGCTGCATGGTGATGTGGTGATGGACAGCGCGCTTGGGGCATCAATCATATCAGGCGACCAGATAGTAGCATATCTTGCAGTACTGTTTGGCGCGTCGCGTATCGGATTCGGGACCGCGGTTGATGGCGTGATCGCAGACGGCAAGGTGGTTTCGGAGATCACGCCAGGGACGTTTGGCGCGGTGCGACCCCATATCCATGGCTCAGAGGGCACAGATGTGACCGGCGGGATGCTTGGCAAGGTTCGTGAACTGCTCGATATTGATATCGATTCATACATATTCAGTGCGGCAAAGCCGGGCGTGATCGCGGGATTCTTGTCTGGTAAAGAACCCGGTACGAGGATAACTAAGACAGAGAATCGCCCGGTTGTGGATTTGCTCGAGACTTCCTAGATCCGGACTAACTCAGGAAGCGCTTAAAGAGCCGCACCGGGCAGTAGAATATACACATCCTCTAGGATGGTTCCAGATCCCGATGCCTGTCGTGACTGCGACGAAAGCACCAGCAGCATCGGCGACAGGAGCCGCGACAGATGTGCTGCCGGGGCGAGTGCATGACACCGAGACCGGCGAAGATGAAACCGCGGTGGCGGGGCGTGCGAAAAGGTCCTGGCTTCACCGTGATATTCACAGGGACCACCGAAAAATAACCTGTTAAAATTCGTATCATCCGCCCATCTATCTATCCGTGATAAAATCAGCAAAAGGATCTGAATGGCACGAATAAGCCGACTAAGGACGAGGCGGTTACCCGCCTCTCCTCGTCTCAGAACGGTACAAGAAAGTTTCCCTTCATACCGCTCAAGCATCT
>JAYELB010000213.1:0-12425 GCA_034717055.1 Methanobacteriota archaeon | reverse complement strand
CTGTTTGAGATTATACTATCGCTCGTGGCTGATTTGTACTGTGAAGAGATGATGTAGATGTTTACGAAACGCCAAAGAAACAGTCCCTCGCTTGTATGCGTTTACAACCATAGCGGGAATTGCTGATAAATCTGCAGATGATGCCATTGAAAGGAATTGTTGCAGCCGTAAAATATCAAAAGTCACATTTTTTGAGGAACGGCGCATGGTATGTGGGATGTGATGCAGCCCATGTTAAAATTGGATATGTTGCGCCACTACAGTACAAAAACAATATTTTTTGGATATTCAAAAACGCTATCAGTAGAAATTATGAAAAAGGGATGGTGACCTGCGGAATGTCAGTTTAAGTAAACAAACATGCTTTCTCAAAGCAAACATAACCCCACTTCAAACGAAATATTTGGGTTAAAATCTTCTGCTTAAATGCGCTCAAAGACAGCGATACTAAACCCGCATCCGTACAAATAAGTCCTAACATTGTATAAAAGGTCGTCATGGTATTGTTTGTCATCTGCTTTAACACCACGGATACCGTGAGAATCTAAGACACTTCTAATCGCATTCACGATTTCATCGTGAGCTTTCGTTTTGCCAAATTTCATCATTGTAAATGCAACTTTGTTAGGATCAGGGTAGCCACGTTTAAAGAGTGCACGTATAGGAAAGTATAAACGCATTTGTGTATCTTGCTGCTGAAATTAGATACATGATGAGGAAAACATCATACTCCAATTTTGCCCCGAAGGGGCTTTCTTGAGTTCTTCTCCGCGCTGTTTGAGGGCATAAGATGGAATCGACAAATAGGTATATAAGTATAGTAATACACATACTCAGATAACATATAGCTTATGCAATATTTCCCGGAGGATCGTATGTGGAAATACGATTGTTTCAATTGTATTGGTCAGATCATTCCACGGTGGCACGTGGTCGAATTTGCAGAGATGAGTTGCGGGGTGATGGAGTGGTTGGTTGGCTAATAGTGTCCCAAAGCCTGTTCACGGAGAGTGCCACCGTGGTCGTGGAGCCGGATCGATCAGTGAATGAACCGCTGTGTCCGTATGACTCGGGTTGCGTGATCTTCTGCCGTGTTCAGAGCGTGATTGTGCCAGCCGCCGCCTGCAGGATCATAAGCGCGTCGAGAGATGTGATTTGGTTGTCATGGTCCACGTCTGCCGCGGGGTCCCAACCACCGCTTGCCGCGAGCTCGAGTGCGATCGTGGCGTCCGCGGGGGTAACTCCACCATCGTGGTTCACATCCCCGAGATACGCATCATGTATTGAATCCCCGAACTCTGTATAATTATAATATGATGTAGTATATGCATCACATACAAAATCGAGCAGATTCTGGTCATCGTCGCACAGGCGCAAATATGTAAGGTCATAAGTTCCGTTAACTTCGTCCTGCCTGATCGCAACTCCACTGAAATCAAGTTGTATGGTCTGGTCTCCGGTGTTCAGGTATGTGCGATTGCTTCCCCCATAACGATCACCCAATTCTCCATCCACACAATAATACCCGGCAGTTGTTACATCCACTCCAATCTCGATAGTTAAATGGTCATATAACCCATTTCCATCAGTATCAGTCCCGTGATCCGAATAGCGATCACCAAACTCGGCAGGTAGTCTCTGAAACTCGGTATAATTATAATATGATGTGGTATATGCATCGTATGTAACATCGAGTCGGTTCCAATCATCGTCGTACAGGCACAAATCTGTAAGGTCATACGTTCCGTTAACTTCGTCCTGCCTGATCGCAACTCCACTGAAATCAAGTTGTATGGTCTGGTCTCCGGTGTTCAGGTATGTGCAATTTCTTCTGTACTCTATGTAGTTCCCATAACTATGACTCAATTCTCCATCTACACAATAATACCCGGAAGTTGGCACATCCACTCCGATCTCGATAGTTAAATAGTCATATAACTCATTTCCATCAGTATCAGTCCCGTGATCCGAATAGCGATCGCTGAACTCGGCAAGTGGTCTCTGGAACTCGGTATAATTATAATATGATGTGGTATATGCATCGTATGCAAAATCAAGCGGATCCGGGTCATCGTCGTACAGGCACAAATATGTAAGGTCATACGTTCCGTTAACTTCGCCCTGCCCGATCGTAACTCCACTGAAATCCAGTCGTATGGTCTGGTCTCCGGTGTTCAGGTATGTGCAATTGCTTATGTACTCTATATAGTCCCCATAACTATTACCCAATTCTCCATATACACAATAATACCCGGAAGTTGTCACATCCACTCCGATCTCGATAGTTAAATAGTCATACAACCCATCTCCATCAGTATCAGTCCCGTGATCTGAATAGAGATCACTGAACTCGGCAGGTGGTCTCTGGAACTCGGTGTAATTGTAATGGGGTGTGGTATATGCATCGTATGCAAAATCGAGTTGGTTCCAGTCATCGTCGTACAGGCACAAATATGCAAGGTCATACGTTCCGTTAACTTCGCCCTGCCCGATCGCAACTCCACTAAATTTCAATGGTAGGGATTGACTGCCAACACTCAGATACATATAATCACTGCCCTCGTAATCTATCCATGACCCATACTCATCGTATAACTCACCAGAGACTGCATAGTTTCCAGCAGCCCCCACATTCACGCCTACCTCGATCGTTAAATAGTCATACAACCCATCCCCATCAGTATCAGTCCCGCAATCTGAATATTCGCCACTGAAACCCGCAACCGGCACATTGATCCCTGCACTCAGGAGGTTATTGAACGTCATATCCTCCCCCAGAACTTCTGTGACCGATAGACTGATCTGATGAACCCCGGGTGATGTCGGGGTCCACGAGATATGCACTGGGATGGTGCTTCCTTGCGCGATGGATGCGATGTCCATGCTGTTTAGAACGACACCGTCCACGGTGAGATTCACTACCAGATCAATCTCGTCATTCAGTCCGTTGTTTTTTAGGGTCACGTTGAACATGACCGGCATCTTGCAACAAACCGCATCAGGATATTGGAATCCGGACAAACCCAAATCATGATCCGGTTTCGGATGCGGTATGCCAGTCCATACGATAGCATTATAGAATAACTGGGCGTCATTTGATCCTGCACTTGATTCCGGGAAATGGTTGAGATAAATGTTGGCATACCCCTGATCTGTGCCGGTTATGTCATTGGTGATTATAGCGGAGTGTCTGTCATCAGTCATGGCAAGTACGGATCCGGTTGTTGTATCCCACGGGTAATTTGTGATATAGCTCCCACTCTGGTACGGATCATCTAGCCCCAAAAAGATCGGATGGTCTGGGTAGTATAGCGTGAAATTTCCGGAAGTTTTGTATGTATCCCCCGTAATATCAGCCATTCCAAACAACGGCGCTAATTTGATATTGTTGCCAACCCACGAACCGAATGTTCCGGCAGTTGCAATGATCCCATGGCCATTCCCTACATACTGATCGATCGCGTCTATCTCAGAATCGGAAAACTCCCAGTTATTCCCAGTCCATGTCCCGTTATCCCATGCATTCGAGATTACAAGCAGATCGGCCCCGCAGAGATCGAGATCGTTATAGGTTATGTCTTCCTTGTTAAGCGATGTATAATTGACATTGATGAGATAATCTCCGTATCCGTGCCAATTTTTGTTCAGATCATCCCAGATCGTGGATTTATTATAGTCTGTACCCCATGAATCGAGTACAGCTGCTGTAACAATGCCGCACGGAGCCTGGAATGTTGTTGTTGTGTCAAGCCCCGCCTTCAGTGTTGTAGCATCCCGTGCGGTTATCAGGACTGTGTACATGCTTGCTTCTACCGGAGTCCACCGGATCGTGAAATGCCCTGTCGCGTTTGAACTTATGTGGTCGGTGTATACCGAAGTACCATTCAAATTCTTGATTGTAACATTGAGGTCGGCACCCGAGACCGGTGTGCCGTCATCGTACCGGATATAATCTTCGAGCAGATAAGGATCACCTATAATCACAATATCCGGTGCATTCATCCCTATAATCAGGGTTCCAACCTTGAAATCGGCAATCTTTCGACCCGTTTCGTCGCCATAGCTGGCAGTCGCCTCCGCCTTATAATCGCCGGGATTGGAATCGTCAGGAAGTATAAAGTCTACAGAGAAATTCCCTTCACTATCTGATGTCGCGGTATCGGATGCGACGATCAACCCATCCGGCGAGGTGGCGGTGACATTCACCACCGCTGATATTGGTATGGTGCGGTTCGATATGGATCCGGTGATCGTCACCCGGTCTCCCGGATCGTATGGGCCACCTGCATCGAGTGTAATCCTGATTGCACTAACGTTGTCAAGAGCTGCAACCGAATCTACAACGCCCCATCCATAAGTGTTATCGGGACCCATGCCCCCCTTATCGAGGGATATGCTGTGCAGGATATCCTTGACCTCTGACGGGGTGACGTATGGATTATACTCAATCAACAGAGCAGCAACCCCTGCCACATGCGGTGTTGCCATCGAGGTTCCGCTGTGGGTGCCATACCCACCTCCTGAATTCGCGGCCGGTGCGGTCACATCCGCGCCAACGGCACAGACATCCGATTTTATCCTGTCATCTGTTGTAGGTCCCCTCGAAGAAAAGTATGCGATATCCATGGAGTCCTCAATCGCCCCCACAGCGATCATTTCTCTGGCAGATGCAGGGGTGCCAACCGTACTGCTACCGGGGCCCAAATTGCCAGCAGCCACGCAGACGACTATCCCGGCATCCACAGCGGAATCGCATGCAATCTCGATCGGAGACATGCCATCACCATTCATGTCAGTACCCCAACTGATCGAGATGACATCGATACCATAAACATCTTTGTTCAGGACACACCATTCAATTCCGGCTATATAATCGGATTCGGAACCATGCCCATACTGGTCCAGTACTTTCACACCAACCAATTTTGACATGGGCGCAACTCCGACATAATCCGAATCTCCACCAGTTCCCGCGGCAATGCCCGCGCATTGGGTGCCATGCCCGTTGTTGTCGTAGGGATCGGTCTGGCTGTTCACGAAATCCTCAAAGGCGATCACCTTTTCATCATCTGTTGCAGGATCGTCGTCCGGATCATCGAGCGATTCATGCGATGCATCGATGCCGGTGTCGATGACTGCGATGGTCACATCCGCTCCGGAAACCCCAAATGTAGAGGGTGCTTGACCTCCTCTGATCACCGGAACACTCGTATCCAGCAGAGCATGGACTTCACGGTCGAGATATATCATTTCGACTCCGGGAACCTCTGCAAGAGCGTTAAGATTTCCGGCGGGCATCTTTAGTGCAGTGGCATCTATGGTTTTATAATTATATTTCACTCTTGCGCCCAATGTGTTCAATGTGTTCAATGTGCTGTATGAACCGGAATAAGACGATCCGGATGATTTTTTATGATACCTAACGATGACATCGACCTCAGCGCCAGCATCGATGCCAGTGCGCATCGGTGATCCTTCCAGGCAATCCTCAATCCGGTTGTTATTCGCATCCGTTACTGACATCCGGATGTTGCCTCCGATAGAATGCTTCGGATTGACCCCTTCCGCATTATCGTTTGTTCGGTTACCATACACATCTTTATAGATGGCATTCGCTGAATCGACACATTTTTCAACGTACTCGCAGGCGTAACGTTCATGGCGTTCCTGGCTATGGTTAAAGATACCACCCCATGTCAAATTCTCGATCTGGCGGTCATGAGTCTCTTTGTAGGCGGCATCCGCCCAACTGTCGTATGGGATGTCTTCGCTCACGTTAACCATCTGTGCGGCGTACGCATCTTCTGCATGGGACGTGCTGCAGACCACTCCGCTGATTAATATCAGCATAACCAATCCAATTATTTTTTTATGGGTGTACATGGGTTTCTCCTCAAATTGTTGGTTGTTTACCACTTCACTCGCATGGATTTAACGATCCTGCATTTATGGTATGTCGCATCCAAAACGATAATAGCCATACCCTGCCAAGGGCATAAATACTTTTCTAAGCGGGTAGGTACCATACCAATAGTATAAGTACCTTTCTAATTATATCTATACCACCCTACTATGATACGTACATTTCCAATTATATGAATACTTTTTAGTAACTACTCACCCCCACCACCGCAAAATTTATTATTAATGAGATTATATTTCTCATTGCAATGGTCGTGAATAAAACATTTCGTTTGATGGATTGGGATGTGGTGTATAGACCCACTCACGATGAGATTCGTGCCGCTTACCAGCAAGGGGAAGAGGCTATCATCCAGCTATTCGATTACCTCTTTTGGGAATTACAGACCATGCAAGATCAGTTACAAGCCCAGCAAGATCAGCTGAACAAGAACAACAGAAACAGCAGCAAGCCACCCTCTAGCGATGGGTTCAAAAGGACGCCCCGCACCAAAAGCTCGGAGGTTGCCGAGCAACAACAAAAACGGCGGACAGGACGGGCATGTTGGTCGCACTGGAACATGTGGAAGAAACGGATTACATAGAAGTGCACGTTGTAGATCGATGCACCGTGCGGCACAACTCTTGAAGATGTCGAAGTGGAGGACTACCGGAAGTGGCAGGTCTTTTACATTCCGCTCGTAAAAATCGAGGTGACAGAACATCAAGCGGAGATCAAGACGTCCCCTCATTGCGGGCGCACGCAATATGGCTTTATTTCCACCAGACGTCACCGCCAGTGTGATATGGCAACCGTGTCAGAGCGATGGTGGTCTATCAGACCAACTACCAGTTTGTCTCGTTGGAACGTGTCGGAGACTTTTTCGAGGATATCTTTGGTCACCGCCCAACGGAGGCATTTATCCTCCAGGCGAATGCAAGATGTGCAGAGAACGTTAAACCAGCCAATGATGCGATTAAAGAGCTGTTGATAAACGCTCGCATGGTTAATTTCTATGAAACTGGCTTGCGAGTGGAAAGTAAGCTGAACTGGCTCCATGTTGCCAGCACTCACGAGTTGACGTATTATACTGTGCATCCGAAGCGCGGAAAGGAGGCGATGGACGCGATGGGAATTTTACCGGAATTCGATGGAGTTGCTGTGCATGATCACTGGATGCCATATTTCAATTACACCGACATAATACATGCCCTTTGCAACGCCCACCACTTAAGAGACTTTATATTCGTTCACGAACAGTATGAACAGGACTGGGCGGAAGAGCTGAGCCAATGCTTGCTTGATATGAAGAAAGAGGTGGATCAATCCCGCCCGTACAAAGATGAGCTCGATTCCGATAAAATCGAGGAGTTTGAAGTAAGGTTTGACGAGATCATTGCGTAGGGACTGGAATTAAACCCACCACCTCAAAAAGAACAGGGAAAGAGGGCGGGTTAAGCAATCTCCAACCAAAAATCTGCTGGATAGGTTAAAGGGGCACAAACGGGAAGTGCTGGAATTTATGTACGACAATGATTAAGCCGTTTGACAATAACCAGTCTGAACGGGACGTACGCACGATGAAACTGTGGCAAAAGATATCAGGTACTTTCCGGACTGCTAGAGGGGCAGATGTGTTCTGTGGTATTCTGCTGGGTATATATCTACAGTGCGAAAGAACGGGCGTCGTATGCTCGATGCGATTCGGGATGCGCTTGGAGGGGATCCATTTATACCATCTGGCTGTGTAGGTGGTAGTTACGCTTGTTCAACTTCTGATTCACCACCTACGTATTATTGTACTCTGATGTATGGGGTGTTAATGCTTTCGGATCCGTACCAAAATATCGTTTATCCCCGTGCACAGTCTCGACGACCGCGCCTTGCTCTATAAGTTCCCTAATATACTTTGCTGCCTCGTTTCGGTGCATTCCAAGTGATCCAGCGATCTGATCCAGTGTAAGCGGTCTCCGTTCCAAAAGCGGAAGGATATCCGCACGAACCTCGATTCGCTCCTCCGCGATGATCTCTACATCAAAATTCCCGCCAAATGCCTCCAGTATCCGCACCATCTCATCCTCCTCTACAGGCGCGACATCCTCTCGTGGCGGTCGCACAACGGTATTTAATTGAACCCGGTCAGGATCGATTACGGAGATAGCATCCGACAGCGCCGTTATTTCGTCAGTTCCATCGTTTACACCTCTCACAAACATGATCTCGAGCCAGAGTTCACCTTCAAACACCTCTCGAAATATCTTGAGTCCTTCGATGATCCGGTCCACCGAAAGACTCTCATGCGGCCTATTCACAGCACGAAACACGGACGTGGTGGCAGCATCCAGCGATGGCAGCACGACATCAGCGTTTGAGAGATCGCCCCTTACATCTTCTCGGAACAAGAGCGATCCGTTGGTTATCACCGCAACGGGGATATCAGTCATCGTCTTGATCACATCGATCATCTCACCGATTCCCGAATGGAGCGTTGGCTCCCCTGATCCGGCAAAAGTGATGTAATCGGTATCTGCCTCCCCCTCTGGTAAGAAATCCCGCAGCTCATATAATATCGAATCTTTCGCAATATACTCCAGCCTCTGAACGGTCTTGTTCGTGGTTCGTCCGAGCTGGCAGTAGATGCAATCAAACGTACAGGTCTTATACGGCGTGATATCCAGACCAAGCGACCTCCCGAGCCTGCGGGACGGTACAGGACCAAATAGGTGGCTCATGTTACTCAAAGGTAAACACCCTACCAACACCGTTCTTATGGTAGGTGTCCGGGAATCGTGAGACGATCTCGCTTAGATGCTGGGTGCAATGGCACGGAGATAGGAAGTTTACGCCGTTTAGCAGGTGATAATCGCTAAACCCATGAAATCCTCCGATGATCCCAAATATCTCTCCGAATCCGGATGCTGCGTCCATGATCTCCCTGATTCCGGGGTGCGCGCATCCTGTGATAACGACCATGCCACTTTTCGTTTCCAGCACCAGTGACTGCTCCTTTATGGCTGTGCCAAGTTCGCCTGTGGTATACACCCGATCGCAGATCTTTGCTGGTTCGCGTACCTCCACCACTGGATTTTCGATCTTGTCCTTAAACGACTCTGAGAACGACGCCAGCAGACAGACCTCGGCATCATGGTTCGTCCTTAAGAGGTCGGACAAGCCTCCGGTGTGGTCCCAGTGTTCGTGCGAGAGCACAATCGTTGCAAGGTCTTTTGGGTCAATTTCCAGTCTTTCCATGTTGCGCAGCAAAATTGATCCATTCCCGCCGGTATCAAAGAGTATCCGTTCGCCGGACACCTCTATCAGGCAGGAGAATCCCCATTCGTTCGTAAGTCCGGTTGTAGACGCCTCCGGATATACCTCGTTATCATAGATTGTTGTGAGTTTCATTGATCTGTCTCCAAGTTTTATTTATCCCATCAGACACTGCTTCATCCTTCTTTTGTCAATGCGCGAGTAAAAAGTTTTTCCTGTGCACTAGTTGAACCTTCTTCTGATCCTGCTCACGCCAGCAACACACAGCAAGCCAACGAGAGCGATGATCCCTATCGGAGCGGGTGTGGGAACGAGTACTGATGGTATCCATGTCAATCACGGCAAAGCCGGGTGACCTGCTGTCAAACCCATCTGTGGATGCATCGTAGACGCGGTTCTGGTTCGCATCGATCACGATATCGTACTCATCTGGCACGAGCGGGGCATGCCAAACGAGCACCGGATCAACATCGCCATTCACTGATACAGTCTCGACCTAGCTTGTGACATCTGAAGGGATTGGATCGCCATCGTTCCAATCCTGATCCGGGACTATGTGGATGTTCACGTTTGTGCCCGCGGAAAAGCATGAGACTGCGGCGTATACGTCTTCGTTCGTATGGTAGGTGTCCTTGTGCGCCAGTGGCACAGGATGAGGTGGCGGTTGGTGGATGCTGGCAGTGTTGTTACAGTATCGTTGACCTATTGTGTTTATGTTGCCAGAGGCATCCACTGTTCGGGTGTTGATATGACGCGTACGGTGTGTTTCGGTTTTCGTTAACTGCTGCTGTGGTTGCATCCGGAATAGCCGCGTATGCTCTAAAGTGTGGTAGCTGTTAGTGCTTGCGGTCAACCAGAGTGAAATTGGCCATGGCATATCCTCGCAGGGCATCCGCCTCACCGAAGGTTACATGGATCGTATAGGTTTCCCCCACGTTCAGATCATAGTTCTTTGTGTGGAAGTTAACAATATACTGCTCCTCTGTGGAGTTGATCCTGACGCTGTCGGTACCTGTGCCGTTGGTGAAGAAGACTATCAGATGATCTGTGGAGTTTGTGATGGTGACGTTGACTGTGTCGTCATGGATGAACTCACCTGTGTCGTTGTCTCTGGCTGTGAACTTAATGGGTAGTGTTCTGCCGTTTGTGAGGTTGAAGTGATCGGGGGTTGTGATGGGTGGTAGGAAAGTAATGTTTAGAAGGTCAGCGTCAGCCTGTAAAGTCACAGGAATATTAACCGAATTTGCGGTGCTCGTAAGGACAATGCTACCAGTGTAATTGCTTGTTTTTGCGGTCTCAGGAACATGTATTCTTTCATAGAACACACCTGATCCACCTGCTGGAACTACAAATGTGCTTGGCATGCCTATTACATTCTCTGATCCTATAACATTACCATACCCGTCTGTCAGATCTGTTGCAGAGATCATCACAGTCTCATCTTTTGTAGAAGTTGAACTAACTGAGAATGCCGAAATAGCATCTCCGCCCAGGCGTACTATTCCGGTATCCCATGATGTTGGGGTCACTGAAATCTCACCAGCGGATAGGCCAGAAACATAAACAGATTTTTTAACTTCTCTTGTAAATTCTTCCGGGCTCGCAGTTCCAGATGCATGAACGGTTATGGTATAACTCCCAGACACACCTGTATTTGTATAGTAGTTTGCGTATACGCCATCTAAAGCTACACCATCGCCATGTTTCCCGTCATCGTATAACAAAAGATAATCTTTACCAGCACCAGATCTCTCAATGACAACATTAACATCAGCTCCTGTTACAGGACTTCCAGCCTTTGTCAAAGCTGTAATGATTTTCATTGGTTCGTTTAGTAAATACTGATCTTTGTCTGTATATATGTGCACTGTTAAATGGCTGCCAGACACACGACCGCGATCACAAGTGTTGAGCGTCTCATCGCTGCGCCATACGACACCCCAATCCCATATAAACTTTTCGGCAAAAATTCCGCGCAAGCAGACAACTTGTGACACATTTTAACTATTTATTTTTACTATTCCAATCATAACTGCACGGTCCAGATAACATATCAGTACCAAATCCAACAAAATGTCAGTAATTCACCACAACTGCAAAATACCGACCCATCGAAAAACCCAACCACCAAACCCCCATGACCGCCAACCTAATCAAAGCGCGCCACCGATGAAACACCCCTGCACGCAGTCCAGCACGACGAGAAGCGCATGTAAGTGCACCGATATCCACTTTCCGCGTGTGAGTTTAATTCACACCCTCACCATTCATCCACAACCCATGTCTAGCCCGCCGCCGTGCTTGCCCTATAAGTACCGTGGGGCAGCCTCAAACGTAAAGTCGCAACCCCGGTCATACTACTCTACTGGCCACATCAACGCCGAACCATACCTGAAATGCAGATTTTACCAAGGGATTGTTCCAGAATGAAAAAAATCGTTGTGCGAACTCTGAACCACTGTATTTTTGACTATCGTTTGTAAACCGCCTTCCGGTGTTCAAATGAATACACCCTTAACACATCCCCCTCAAGTGTATAGATTAATCTGTACTTTCCAATTCGTATCGATCTGAATCCCTTCAATGAGTATCTCAGTGGCTTTCCAAGAGTCGGATCTTTCAGCAGTGCTTTAAACTCCTTTTTAATCCTATCTATCACAGATTCATCTTTTACCTTCTTAATCTGGTTCTTAAACTTCTCAGATAATTCTATCCGAGTCATTCTTTCTCCAGACCCTCGAAAAACTCGTCTATATCTTCATCTGTTTTGAGGATGTGATATCTACCCTCCTTGAAATCTTTCCTGCTCTCTTCGATATCTCTCATCAGACATTCATCACTCATAGTCTCCATCTCTTCAACCATATCCCCAATCTCATTCTGGATGTGCGTTAGCCTCGTTATCACATCCCTTGCCACCGATGATTCGACCATCTGCATCTTTTAAGCCTCCTTGATTTAGGTATTTGAGGCATCCTTATAAACCTTCTCGCCCTCCTGCACACAACCATGCATGAGCCCCTGCAATCACGTCGTCGTGCCCGCGAGCAGCAGCATGCGCACGCCCGCCCGCGCCCTCAACCAGACGGCTGTGACGGACAGCCAATCAATCCGGACCAAGCATTCCGAGGATCTTAATACCGCGCTCGATGCAGTCCATCTGGTCTCGAATGCGACCCAGGTCGGTCTCGCTCTGCATATCAGCAGCAATCCTGGCAACCTTATCCGAGATGATCTTTCCAAGCGGGGATGTCCC
>JAYELB010000212.1:0-12434 GCA_034717055.1 Methanobacteriota archaeon | reverse complement strand
AGTGAATTGATCGCACCGAGTAGCTCCCGCTCGAAATCGTCCGCAATGCAACCATCGGTGGCAGAGCCGTTAACGCAAGCGTCGACGCCGGAGGCGTTATCGTAAATTTCACGCAGTAGCGCCTTCTTTGCAAGGCGGGCTGCCTTGTCAAAGGATCCGCCGATCCCGACGCCAACAACAATCGGAGGGCACGGCTTTCCTCCGGCATCTGCGACGGTCTCAAGGACAAACCGCTTAATATCTACTACCTGTGAGGGGTTAAGCATCGCAAGCCGCCCCACATTCTCACTTCCGGCACCTTTCGGCATCACAGTAATTCTTATGCGGTCCCCCTCATTGATATCGAGAATGATGTCAGGAAGCCCGATTCCAACGTTTCCGGACGGCTCTCTCGTTACCGGATGCACCGCGTTTGGTCGGAGCGGAATGATCTCGGTAGCTTTTGCAACACCAGTACGTATTGCATCTTTGATGTCAAAATTAATAGCGCAATCTCTTCCGATATCGACAAAGAATATCAATATCCCGGTATCCTGACATATCGGAACCTTCCGCGTCGCTGCAAGTTCGATATTCTCAAGAATTGCTACTATCTGCGCTCTTGCAGTGGGATCGGTCTCGCGTCCGCGCGCAGCCGTTAGTGCTGCCGCCACGTCGTCGGGAAGCCGGGTCTCAGCCTCCAGAAGAAGGTTAACAACGCTCTGCGCCACGTCCTCGTACGTAACATCTCTGCTCACGTCCATGCCGCGCCCCCCTGCTGCGTTTGTCTCTCCTGCTTCGCGATTCTGCAAATTGCTTTCGTCCTCTATTTCTGTCTGATCTTGCATGTTTCTTATCCTTCGCTATCGTTACCACTATTTTTGCTTTCGTTTCCGGCTTTCCGACCTCTTTCGGAATTCCTACTTCTTTCAGCCTTCCGACCGCTTCTAACGTTCTTGCTTCTTCCACCTCGATTGCAGTATCCTCTACAACGATACCGCGGGGTGCGTCCATCGTGCCATCCACTACCGAGCTGCGATGGATATTGATAGCCCGTGCACGGAGATCGCCGAGTACGTGGTTGCCACTACCGATTCTGACGTTACCACTCGCATCGATATTTCCATGAACAGTACAGTTTTCACGGATTGTGATATCTTTAGCCCTGATGCTTCCGAATAAGATTGTGTTGCTGCCCATAGCTACCGATTCTGCACGGATATTGCCTTGCAGCCGGCAGTCATCACCGATATGAGTGGGCTTGCCTGTTTCGATCGCGCTGAGTGTGATTCTGGATTTGGCAGGCAGTACCATCATCGGGGCATCGACACCATCCGTATCATCGGAAAATAGATCGTCCAATGCTCGTTCCACCTCTTCGTCCTTGCCGCTACGTATCAGCTCACTCAGGTACAGATACAGGAAGATAATAAGCGGTATCGGATTTCTGATCGTGATCCAGCCCCTCGCCTCAAACCCGTCCTTGATCGATACGTGATCTCCGATGTCAAGATTGCCTGCAACAGCGAGTTTGCCGTTGATCTTCGTAAACTCCCCAAGATGAGCGTCGCCATTCGCACGCACAGTGCCTCCGATCTCAGACCTGCGGTCGATGTAAACATCCGAACGTGCAGAGACCTCGCCATAGATCATCACATGCTCACCGATCGTAATTTCATCTGCGATGATGCCGTATTCGATGTTGGTGCCGCCACCGATGATCGCACCGCCGTCAACCACAATGGTACGCTCCTCCATCCTGGTGCCGTCAGGGACGACGAGTGTTTGTGGATCGAACATGTATGCCTCGATATGCGCTTTGTGGACTTATAATCTTTGCATTTCAGGGTTTTAAGGCATGTGTTGATAGGATGTGGAACAAAAATAGAGGGGAGTGTTATGGAACAATCGCCAGAAAGATTGATGTTAGTAAGGAGTTTAGAGACTTCAGAGGTTTCAGAGATTATGGATACATTGTCTTCGATCAAGAGGATATCGATCAAGAGGGTATAGATGAACTACACCAAAAAAGCACTCCAAAACGTGAGAGGTGAGGTGTACACCGATCTTGCGACGATGTACTGCTACTCAACCGATGCGAGTATTTATCAGGTCATTCCGTCCGCGGTGGTCTGCCCGGTCGATGCAAAAGACGTCCGCGAGTGCGTGAAGGCGGCAAAGGAACTTGGAATTTCCGTCACAGCAAGGGCTGCCGGAACCAATCTCGCAGGAAGTTGCCTTGGTAAAGGGATTATTCTGGATATCTCAAAGAAGATGAACCGGATTCTCGGAATCTCGGAGAAAGACGGGGAATTCTTTGTGGATGTGGAGCCAGGAGTCATAATAAATGATCTTCAAGCATATCTCAGAGAGAAAGGGTTATTTCTCCCGTCAGACCCGTCGAGTTCCGAGATATGCATGGTAGGCGGAAATATAGGGACGAAGGCGAGCGGAGCGAAGTCTGTAAAGTACGGAACTACAGATGACTATGTGACTGATGTGGAGTTCGTATCAGCAGACTGCGAGATTATCGACACCGCCAGAGCAGAGACCATTCCTGACAGGGTATCAGGCGGATTGCTCGATCTAAAAAAGCAGATACTTTCTGACACAGATACAATCGCGCGCCTCGAATCGAAAAGGGACGTGAAGACTGCAAGCGGATATAATATCATGGAAATGCTTAATCAGGACCGTATTGGCGGGATGATTGCACATCTGATGTCCGGAAGTGTCGGAACGCTTGGCATCTTCACACGAATACGGTTGAAGATTCTCGAAATCGTATCGGGAACGGCCATCAGCGCGATATACTTCAAAAAGTTATACGATGCCGGCGATGCAGTCCAGCACATCAAGAAACTCGATCCCTCAAAGATCGAGATGATGGACTCGATCTCTCTTGAAATCGTCCGGGCAGAGCATCCCGACATGGGCATTCCTGTGAATGTATGTGCGCTCTTCGTTGAATTCGAGGGGAACGACCGAAAATCAAAGATAGACGATCTTGAGCAGATGATTCGTGATATGTATGATGTCTGCTTAATTTTTTCCGAATCAGATGACGAAGAAGTGCAGGAAAAGATCTGGGCTGTCAGAAAAGCGCTTGTCCCGATCCTGACAAACTACGATGAAGACATAAAGCCAGATGCGTTCATCGATGACGTTGCCGTCCGTATACCTGATCTTGCACCACTGATAATCGATCTGCACGAGATATTCGAAGAGTACGGCATAACTTCGGCAGTCTACGGACATGCAGGATCAGGGAATCTACATATCAGACCAATGCTGAACTTAAACGACCCAAAAAACATCGGCCTGATGCCGGAACTGGTTAACCGGGTCTACGATGTCGTATTCAAGTATGGCGGTACCATGACCGGCGAGCATGGGATGGGACGACTCAGGACGATGTTCCTTAAAAAAGAGTGGGGTGGCGCGATATATGGTTACATGCAACAGATAAAGGAGATTTTTGACCCTGACGACATTCTGAATCCTGATGTGATCTTCAGCGACAGAAAGATCACGGATGATATAAAATATCCAACAGAATATATAAACAGATTTGAGAAGAAGTGCATCAACTGCGGATACTGTAAATCGGTCTGCCCGATATCGACCACGCTGAAAGGGGAATCGGGTTCGAGGTCGTTTCTACAGCTTGTAAGGTTCCGAAAACTCGAAAATCCCGGGCATGGCGATTCGCGCCGTTCCGGAAAGATGCTTGACACATGTCTCGGCTGTCTCCGGTGCGCGACCAGATGCCCGAGCCACGCGAGTATTGGAGAACTGCTCTTTTCCCAGAAGACCCCTCCTCTCCATATCAGGCAGGCGATGCACACATTGGCATCTAATTACAACCAATTCGAGCGTTATGCACGGTTCTTCGGGAGGATCGGAACTCCCGTGGCAGGACTGCTCATGGGGAGGGATATTCCGAAGATCAGGAGAGCACAGCTGAAACTCGATGAGTGTATTCAGGAACAAAATCCGGATGCGATGAATGTCGCGGTGTTTGTGGGGTGTGCATCATCACTCTTTGACGATCGGGTCGCCGAAGCGATGATCCGGGTGCTTACAAAGAGCGGTTTTAACGTCTTTATCCCGGAGCAGCAGTGCTGCGGGCTTCCAATGCTTGAGGAAGGGATGTACGACCTGGTAAAGGAGACTGCAAGGAAGAACGTCGTCGCATTCGCTGACGAGAGATATGACGCCATCGTGACCTCGTGCGCCTCCTGCACCATGATGCTTAAGAAATTCGGGGAACTGCTGAGCAGGGATGAATTGGGCGACGCCGCGGCGAGAGTATCATCGATCACTTATGATATCGGCGAGTTTCTTGCAAAGCATCTTGACGATGGCATGTTGTCGGGAAAGAAACTTGATATCCGTGCAGCATATCACAACCCCTGCCATCTCGCCGCGGCTGGTGTTGTGAACGGGGGAGGGATACTTGCGAAGGTTGCAAGCGAGTTTGTCGAACTAGGGGATGGTTGTTGCGGCGGGGCTGGCACATATAGTTTCTTGCATTCGGATCTCTCCATGAGGATATTTAAGCGGAAACTTGACGACATCCGAAAGATCGATCCTGATGTGGTTGTCACCACCTGCCCGAGTTGCGAACTCCAGTTCAGGCACGGTCTTGATAAGAACGGGGTGGACTGCGAGGTGCGGAATATCGTCGAGATTCTGGACCGGTATTATGATGAGAACCGGGTTTGAGGTTTATATCGTCCGTATGTGTTTAGCTGGGGTGGAAAAACCACGAGATTACACAAGATTAACACAGAAATCTTGTAGAAATTAGTGTAATCTCGTGGTTAGCTAAACATATACTTATATGCTAATATTCACACAATTTTGGTTAAGTACTAGCAAAATTATCTGATGGCGCTCCACATCCACGACATTTGTACAATTTGCTTATTCGTGCCATTAACGATCCCTTTTGCCGATTTTATCACGGATGGGTAGATAGGCGGATGATACGAATTTTAACAGGTTATTTTCTGGCAAGCCCTTAGCTAAACATGTACCTCCGTCTGAATGCGGTGGGGGTCAGATATTGCAAGATGTCAGATACCGGACCGCCTCGACAACGCCTGCACCATACTTGCCCGCGGTCACGAGATCAGCAGCACCTTTAAGCGCAGGATGCGCATTTCCGACAGCGACCCCAAATCCAGCCGCAGCAAGCAGTTGCAGATCGTTTTCAGAGTCCCCGATGGCAGCAAAGTCGCTTGCATTAATGCCCATGAGACCAGCTATCCGGAAGAGTCCGGTTCCCTTGTCCACATCCTTGCTCTTCAGGTGGATGGCATAACCGGAATCC
This sequence comes from Methanobacteriota archaeon, assembly GCA_034717055.1. Taxonomy (GTDB): domain Archaea; phylum Halobacteriota; class Methanosarcinia; order Methanosarcinales; family Methanogasteraceae; genus Methanogaster_A. The sequence goes on along the minus strand of JAYELB010000212.1, from coordinate 7,117 downwards.
ACAACCTCAATCTCCTCGCCAACGACCTGCCGCGCATCCGCATCATCAAAGTTCCTTCGAAGCGCTATCTCGGTCTTCCTGTACTCCGAATCGAGTTTCTGGATGTGCGCACCAAGATACTCCGTCAATGCATCAAACGCACGCTCACATGCACCTATATCTCCATCATAGTACTCCCTGCCATCGTATTCAAGCGAGATCACGCCACCATTCTCTGCGATGATCTGCCCACCGGTTCCGATCAGTTTCGCTGCCGCCCTTGCAAAGCAGAGCACGTTACCTGTGGCAAGCACGATTGGGATATCAAGCGAGCGAAGACACTCTACTGCGCGGCAGTCTATGCTCCGGTCCTTGTGCGTCAGTGTACCATCAATATCGATTGCGATCGCCTTGATCATATATCAAATAGCCCCTCTGGTGTCACTGCATATATTGCCTCGCCGTCCGGAAGGTTTGGTGAGTCGACCAGTTTTGCAACCCGCTTGTCGCCTTTCGATTTCCGCAGGTATAGCCGGAATGTCGAGGTGTGCCCGAGAATGTGTCCTCCGATCGGTTTTGTAGGATCTCCGAAGAACGCATCCGGCTTTGACATCACCTGATTAGTCACAAAGACCATTGCATTGTGGAGGTCGCCAAATCGCATGAGCGCATGCAGATGCTTGTTTAATTTCTGCTGCCGGTCAGCAAGCGTGCCCCTGCCGACATACTCTGCCCGGAAGTGCGCTGTCAGCGAATCCACAATCAGGAGGCGCACCGGTCTCTCAGTGTCCTGGAGCGAATCTGCTAGTTCGGATGCAGTGTCCATGAGAAGGACCTGATGGTTGGAGTTATATGCACGGGCAACATGGATGTTTTTTAGGAATTCATCGGGATCGTACTCGGTTTCGTATCTCTTGGATGCACCCTCTACCATGCTTTTGATCCGGTCCGGCCGGAATGTGTTCTCTGTGTCGATGAGGATCACGGACCCGTATAGCCCACCCAGGCCAACCGGCAACTGCACATTTACTGCGAGTTGATGCGCAATCTGCGTCTTTCCGGAACCAAACTCGCCATACACTTCTGTAATTGCCTGTGTTTCAAATCCCCCGCCCATCATGTTATCAACCTCGGTGCATCCGAGCTTGAGTTTGCCAATCTCTTTTCTGCGCTCGAGGATGGCGTCACCGGTCTCAAATCCTCCGACATCGGCAGAGGTTCGTGCTGCCGCGATGATCTTGTTAGCGGTCGATTCCCCGATTTCCGCGGTTGCTGCAAGTTCTGAGGGCGAGGCAACAGCAATCGCCTCGATTGAATTGAATCCCGCATCCTTCAGTTTCTCAGCGGTCGCAGGACCGACGCCCGGAAGTTCTTCTATGGATATTTCGCTCATGATAATCTATATCAAACTGTTTTTGGGGGCGTATTAACCGTTTGGCATGAGCGGGGTGAAAGTGAATCATGGAGTTCCAACCACCCCACCTCCGACTGAAGTCGGGGGCATCCGCGGGATGGGGGTCGGGTACTGGGATGAGCACAGGTGGGATGGACAGATGTGTGTTTACTATAGGTATAAGCCGCAAAACCCATGTTTGATGCAAGAAGGGTTGCACAACTCCTAATCTCTGGAATTGGGATTATCGCTTCATATCTACAACTATTGACCTTCCCAAAAGCCTGGCTTTATCCAAGCTCTTAATAGCCTTTCGAGCGTCTGCATCAGAAACAACCTTAACAAACCCAAAGCCGCGACTTGGATGGATGTAAATCTTGGTGACTTCAATCCCTTCTTTCCTGAAGATTTCTTTTACCTCCTTTTTTAGCTTATTCTTAGGTGATCCTTGGGGGAGCCCGCCTATGTAAAGCTCGGGAAGTGAGGGTGTAATATTGATCCCTTCCGTTCTAGCTAACTCCAACACTTCCAGCGCCTCTGCATGAGCTCCTTTATCAGTGAGATAGTGATAATATCGGTGAAACAATTCCTGTGACTTAAAGTCCAGTGAATAAGCAGAATCAAAGCATTCTTTCACTTTTTCTATCGATGTATTTTGCTCTATAAGCACTTTCATAAGTTCAAAGAAGATAATGCCTTTATCATTGTCATTTATCGTATACTGCAAAGCCTTTTGTAAAGAATCGTTTGCCTCATCCAGATCGTCTAAGCGAAAGGTGGCATTCCCAAGCGCCCTCCATAATTTCGGATCATCCGGCTGGATTGAGACTGCTTTTCGAAATAATCCAACCGCCCTTTCCTGATTCTGAAGTTTCTGTTCTAATAATGCCCATGCATACCAAAGAGTGGCACTATCAAGAATGGCTTTGGTTCCCTGCCTGAATATCTCCTGGCTTCTATGCGTATTGCCTGCTTGATCTTCCATCTTACCCCATTCCAGATATGCCTTATCAAACTGTGGATTATTCTCAATTGCCCTTTGAAAATCCTTCTGAGCCGCCTCTATGTCACCATACAACCCTTCCATACGTCCCAGAGCTGCCCAGACCTCTGCAAGATGCGGTACAATATCAGTCGATCTCTTAAAAAGACGTAAAGCTTCATCCCGTTTGCCTTCTTCCAATGATACCAGGCCTTTCTGGTAGAGACGTACTCCTGAGTAGTGAGGATGGGCTGGAAGTTTAACTATAAGGTGACGGTCACCTATATCAAATTCCGGATTAAAAGAACCATTCTCCTCCATCTGTCGCCGGATTAAGAAGATACCAGTGCCAGCCTTTTCAATAAGCCCCAAAAGGTTCAGATTCACTGCAAGAGTGGGATTCCGATAATCATTAATACCTGTTCCAAAATTATCTCTTGTTACAATACCATAGAGCCCTCCCGGACTCATGATCTCAAGCCGGTCATCAAACATCTTTATCGATACATTTGTTCTGGAAATCTCATAATCACGGTGCATGACCGCATTTGTGACGGCCTCTCGAACTGCCCGCAGAGGGTACTCGACAATATCTGTACGAACTGGTGATTTCTGGGAAAATTGATAGCTCTGGATCATGAAATGCCCCACGATTTCAGTAGCTGATTTTATTTGCTCATCAATGGTTCCGGTTAGTTCTTTCCGGTCTGCAATTGGGTAAGAGGGATCGTCGCCCTCAAAACGGATAAAGTCAATCGAACCATGTGGCAACAAGCTTTGGGGATTCTTCCCAAAGAGTAATATAGCAGCCACAGTAGGAATCAATCGGTCTCCCTCGCGAACCAAGAATTTTAAATTCTCAGCCCATTCTATAGGAGACCTGTGATTGACGGATAATATGCCTGAAGACACTCTTTTAGCCAAGAACTCCTGCTCAAATTTTAACATGTCCAGATCCTCAACTGCCGCCTCTCTAACAGGCATCATATCGAAGGGGAATCGACCGGATCTGCGTACCAGTTCGAATTCTTCATCTGGTGTGGCCTTTCGGGTAGTTGGTCCGATGCGGATATAACAGATATTATTTGCTCGATGTGGGCGTCTTTCACTTTGTTTTACTTCGATTATGCCTACTGTTTTTCCATTTACATCAAGCTGGTAAATCTGAGGAGCTAATGTGGGGACGATACTCCCATCCCGACAAATGCCAGTGACTCTACGCAAAGTCTCTTCCGGATCCCCTGTCAGACCGAGAATCACGCGTGTGGATGGGTCCACTCCAATGATTATCACACCCCCTCCAGTTTCAGCGTAATCATTAGATAGAGCGGTTATTGTCTGCCTAATTGGATCAGTAGTGAACTCTTTTTTAAATTCCGTGGTTTGGCTTTCCCATTCTTCAATTCGAGTTTCAATTTCGCGAGTTGTTAACATATCAGCCACCTATCAAAAGATGTTTTTCGTCTAACATAACATATTCGAACTCTTCATCTCTATAACTCAGAAATAGTTTTTAAAGAACTTAACAATATCCTCTGGCATCAACCCAACCCCATAAAACCCCTCCGACTCCACGACCATCCCGACCTCGGCGCAACCTTACGATTGCCTCCCGAAAGCCCCAGTCCCAGCCATGCCACCCCCGAATAAATTCAGGGGCATCCTTGCGCCTTCGGCGTTGTTATTCGTCTTCATACACTGGCTGATTCCCGAAGTGAACCACGCAGCACCACAAGCCGCTCACCAGGGCATCGCACACTTGCCACCTCGCACACCAGAAGACCCGCCGACGCCATGCGCTTCCGCACCGTCTCGATGCCGGTCAGCGACGAGAGCAGGAGCAAGATGCTCCGCGGTCTGTGAGAAATGTTGGCGCATGTTCGAGGAACCGGTTGATAACTGCCCGCCCGTCATCTCCGCCGTTCCATGCATAATCGAGCCAGCCATCGACACGCTCGTCCGGTGCGGTCGGGAGATACGGCGAATTGAAGATGATCAGATCGAACTGCCCCCTAATCCCGCTGAAGAGATCCGCACGAACGACCGGCACACAGTTTTTCTTTGCACACGCTACCGCGTGGGGGCTGATATCGGTTGCTGCGTATCTGTGTTCCGGTGCATCTCGCATCATAGCCGCGGTCACGACCCCTGACCCGGTGCCGATCTCGATGATACGCAAGCGCTGCTTTGATCCCGCGATCTCGCCCCGTGCGGCGCCGATCAAGAAGTAAGAGTCTTCTGCGGGGTACCTCTTTGGGGGTCGCGCGTCGGTTGTTAACACAAGCGTAGCCAGATGTGGAGTAGGTGCTGGCGGGTTTGGTGAGATGGAGGCACGAAAATTCAGTGAAAAGCATGTAGATTTTTTTGTGTAGTCTTTTTCTCTTTTAACAAACTCCATTTCAGTATCGGGTCAGCACTCCAGAACTTATCTTTTCCTGTTTTTCTTCGGAGATACACATAACCAGCTTCCTCTAAATCTTTTATATATCCAGAGATATTTGACCTTGGCACGTCCAGCAAATCAGAGAGACTTTTGTTTGTGATCTCTTCTCTTCTAACTATTTCCATCAAAACATCTTTTGCTCTTGGAGTTATTTTTTTGGAAGAATATCTTTTTTCAAGAACCAATTTGAGAGTTCTAGCTAACATATTTTCATCAAGCACCATTGGTTTCTCTTCAGTTATTTCCTGTACTGCTGCTGATAAACTATTCAAAATGTGCCTGATATTGCCACCCCATAAATCAAACAATATTTTCAGACAATCATTGGTGAACGGAATAACATATTCCAAGTCTTCAATTCTCATAGCTTCAAATCGTTTTTTAATTAATTCATTCACTTCCTCTAAAGTAAACACTTCAATAATAATAGGAGTGTCAGTGAGAATAGATGAAAATCTTGGTATACTGTTGAAATGTGCTTTTACTGTTAGATTGCCAACGAACACAAAATGCACCCCTTCAGTCTGTAAAAAATCTCTTAAATTCTCAAAAAGATCCTTTATATTTTCTTCAGATAGTAACTCTGTGTTATTGTAATGTATAATAATGTCATGTCCCGTTCGTTCATTGATCTCCCGACAAATCCGCATGAAAAACTCGGTTAGACTGAAAGAAGTGATATGGCTTGCCGTTTTCCTATCTTTTCCATGGCTCACACCAAAACTTGCAAACTGTAAACCAATACTCGTATCGCTAAACCCTACATCTATAATTGATTCTAATTTGGAATAAGTTTCCTCCCCTATCAATCCGGGTCTCGATAATTGAAGTGTTGCAAAAATCCCGGCTAATGTATTTAGTATAAATGTACTGGAATTCCAATCGCTTTGTATTGCTATTTCTTTAAAAGGTGTAAAATATCCCTCCTCGATTGCATAGCGTCTTACTACATTAACAAAGCTTGTCTTGCCCACCCCAACATCGCCATAAACTAGAGTTCGAGAACCCCCCTTTGAACCGAATATCTTTCCTAATTGTTGAATTTGTTCATTTCTTCCGATAAAACATTCTGATGGTATTATACCGCCTTTTACTAAGATGGGTGCACTTGAAAAGGGATTACTTCGTACGCCGTATAATTCCCAAATATCTCTTATGATCTCGATTGTCACACTAGCCAGATTATATTTGATCATTTAAAAAGCTGTTGGATAGTTACATGAATCCTTGTAACAAAGATATAACTATGTCTCCTGTTGTCTGTTTGAAAATGGATTTGGTCGTGGTGGCATTATAATCCACCCCACAAATCCCTTCCACTCACACACCAACCCGACCTCCATATTTGTCATGGTAGTCTCCGAAGCCCCAGCCGCTCCACCCCCGACTGAAGTCGGGGGCATCGTGGAGGGAGGTCGTGCGATGGGATAGTTGTAGACGGGTGTGGGGTACGACCGATAGGATGTGAGCTATCAACTTATAGCTAAACTTCTTCAAAATATTTTTTAATTCTTTCTATATCATGATTTGATTTATTATTTTCATGATATATTTCTATAAATATTATCTTTTCACTATCTTGTATGTGTGCATAAATTATACGAAAACCACTTCTAGAGCCTTTGCCTCTAAAATCTCTAGATCTAAAATGTTTCACTTTATAAATTGATGTTTTGACATTTGCTCCAAGGCCAGTTATTCCAAAAGTACCAGACGTATGATTGGGCAATGTTTTAGTTAACACCTTCTGAAAGTTCTTAAAATCTTCATTGAGCGATTTATATTTTTTAGATAATCTTTTCAATTCTTTAGGAAACTCTGGAACAGCTTCAAATTCAACATCCACCATTTATATCATCGTATGTCCTTACTGATAGCTCTGAATCTCTGTAAAACACTAACTCATAATCAAGTTCCTCAAAATCTTCCGCTGTGATATAAGGGATGTCTTTATGCGAATGCTCACTTATTTGCGTAGCATTAAAACGGGAGTACTTGTCTATGTTTTCATTAATAAAATTCAATTCCTCTTTGGCAATCGTTGATGTATTTGGTTCGACAGTCGAAAGATATTTTATCTTTTTATATGCACCTTCAAACCATGTTTTTTCTTCTATTAACCCCTCTTCAACGAGTTCGTTTACAGCAGCATCAAAATCACGTGGTGCGGGACCAAACGGATATTTCAAGTAAGTTCCCGAATTTCGGTGAATTGAAATAGACTTACCTTCTACCATCACGGAGTATCGTTGTTTTGTGGGGCATGGTGGTTCAATAATTGAGATGAATTAGATAGATATCCATGCAGTCGGATATGCAC
>JAYELB010000211.1:0-2961 GCA_034717055.1 Methanobacteriota archaeon | reverse complement strand
TCGACACCCCCATGATCCTGCAGGCGGCGGCAGGCAGCACCGTGAGGTTCGATGGTCGGTTAGGGCACCACACTTCTATTGATTGTGAGTGAACCATGCAATTACGTATCAGGGGTTAGTCAAGAGCACAAGCGTGAAAGACCCATCCGGAAGTTGATATCCCCCTTGAAATCGCAAATCTATTAAGTTACACCACCTGAATACATGCAGGAGATTACCATGAACATTATAGGAATATCAGGAAGCCCGACAAGGGGTGGAAACAACGAAAAGATGATCGAAATGGCGCTTGCCGTGGCTGAGGACCGGGGTTTCGAAGTAGACCGGATTTTCCTCTCGGAGCGTGCCGTTGCCCCCTGCACGGCATGTGACGGTTGCAAAAATAAGAAGGAGTGTACGATCGATGATGATATGGTCGAGATATACCCGCTGCTCGAAGATGCCGACGGGATCATTGTCGCATCGCCAGTCTACTTCGGATGCATGACCGCCCAGCTAAAAGCACTCTTCGACAGAACTCGCGTGCTCCGGAGGCAGGGGTTCCTGTTATCAGGCAAGGTTGGGGGTGCAATCGCTGTTGGCGGCTCTCGCAATGGCGGACAGGAGAAGACGGTGCAGGCGATTCACGACTGGATGCACATACACGGTATGATCGTGGTCGGCGATAACGGTCATTTCGGAGGGATCGTACATGCGCCGGCAGAATCCGACGAGGTCGGGATGCAGACCGTTACGGATACGATCGGTAAGATCTGTGATGTGCTCGGGATGATCAAACAATGATGACCGCAGAGACGACCAAGGCGAAGGAGCCGAGAGGAATAAAGCCGAGATTGATTGCATGGGAGATCACCGGTGCATGCAATCTCAAGTGCAAGCACTGCCGCGGCTCATCCACCGAGAATCCGGACCCTGATGAGTTATCCACAGACGAGGCGTTTCACCTGATCGATGAGATCGTGGATTTTGCACAGCCAATACTCATCTTAAGCGGGGGGGAGCCGCTTATGCGCAAGGATGTCTGTGAAATTGCGCAGTACGGCACCGATAAAGGGCTCCGGGTGGTACTCGCAACCAATGGCACAGCCATGACCGCGGATGTTGCGCACCGGCTCAAGGACGCCGGGATCGCAAGGATCAGTGTGAGCATCGATGGTGCGGACGCTGAGACGCACGATGCGTTTCGAGGGATGCCAGGCGCGTTTGATGGCGCGATACGCGGAACATCAGAGATTCGTGCCGCGGGCATCAGTCTGCAGATCAACACCACGATATCAAAAAAAAACATCGACCAGATCCCAAAGATCCTCGATCTCAGCATCGGTCTCGGCGCAGACGCGCTGCACATCTTTATGCTCGTCCCGACAGGGCGTGGCAGGGAGGAGGACGAGATACCTCCTGACGAATACGAACGGATCTTGAACTGGTTCTACGATCAGCGAAACACAGCCGGGATCCAGTTAAAGGCAACGTGTGCGCCCCACTATTTCAGGATCATGCGCCAGCGTGCAAAGGAGGAAGGGACCACGGTCAGTGTGGAGACTCATGGTTTTGAGGCGATGACGAAAGGGTGTCTTGCAGGCACTGGCTTCTGCTTCATCTCGCGAAACGGCGGGGTCTATCCCTGCGGGTACCTTCCGGTTCTTGCGGGAAACATCAGGGAGGCAGGTTTTAAGGAGATATGGGATCATGCGAAGGTGTTTCTAGATCTGCGTGACGAGAGCAGACTGAAGGGTAAATGCGGGGTATGTGAGTACAGACGGGTCTGTGGCGGCTGCCGTGCCCGGGCATATGCAGCAACAGGCGACTATCTCGCGGAAGAGCCGTACTGCATCTATAGTCCGCGGCAGATGCGGACGGCTGCGCAAGGTGGCGAGGGGGTAGAAGATGAGACTTTTTAATTTCTTCCGGGTGGGTACTTATGGCAACGAAGATTTCCAAAACTCATTTCAGAAGGTGGTGTTTAAATGACGTTTGAAACAATTCCAGCTGTCGATCTCAAGGGCGGCAGGTGTGTGCAACTGGTGCAGGGAAAGCCAGGAACTGAACTGGTATCACTCCCTGATCCGGTATCGATCGCCCGCGAATGGGTGGATAAGGGCGCAAAAACCCTGCATCTGATCGATCTCGATGGCGCCATCCACGGAAAGAGGGAGAACGCGCCAATCGTCAGAGATATCTGCCAGCAGTGCGATGCGCACATCCAGATCGGCGGCGGCATCAGGTCGATGGCGGATGTCGAGGATCTGCTCGGGATCGGGGTCGATCGTGTGATCGTGAGCACCGCTGCGCTTAAGAATCCCGGGTTTGTCAGGCAACTTGCAGACGAGTTCGGAGGCGAACACATCATGGTTGCGCTCGATTCAGCAGGAGGCGAGGTTATAATCGAGGGGTGGACTCTGAAATCGGGGCTAAAGCCGGTAGATCTTGGGCTGAAATTCGAGGAACTCGGAGCAGGGAGCATATTATTCACGAATGTCGATACGGAAGGGTTACTCGGTGGAATCGATATCACACCGACCGCGGAACTGGCGCAATCGGTCAACATCCCTGTTATCGCATCAGGAGGCATCACCACGCTCTCTGATATCGCTGCTGTCAGGGAGGCAGGCGCGAAAGGCGCGGTCATCGGAAGCGCGCTCTATCTCGGGCGGTTCACACTTGCAGAGGCGATCCGGGCGTGACCTGGGCTTCAGGGTTACTTCGACGTATAGGAAAGTATAAACGCATTTGGGTATCTTGCTGCTGAAATTAGATACATGATGAGGAAAACAGCCATGGCGTCAAGAATGGCTTGTGTTTTTTCCGGCATCAGTAGACTGCTTCCACCTGCACAGCAATTCCCGTTGTATCTATAAACGCATGCGGACGAAGGGTTGATTCTTCATACTTTCGTAAACATTTACGTACAATGTTGAGACACAAAAAGGATAATTCCAACTAATGTTTAGTAAATTTGGA
>JAYELB010000210.1:0-2964 GCA_034717055.1 Methanobacteriota archaeon | reverse complement strand
CCAAAATTGTGTGAATATTAGCATATAAAACCACTAGATTACACAAAATTACACAAAATTACACAAGATTAACACAGAAATCTTGTGAAGATCCGTGTAATCTTGTGGTTCCTACCACGAGTTACTCGAGCATGCACACGCTTTTATTGTAAATGACGTGAAAAGAATTGAACCGGAGATGAATCCAAAATAGCCGGAGTTGATGGATAAACTTAACAAAGGTCTTCGCATATCAAACGCAATAGACATTCGCGATCATGATGGGCGCTCAATACAGTTTAGCCTATAGATGTTTTGTCTCAATTAGGTTGGTAACAAAATTCGAATGCCCTAAAGCAATGTATTAGATATATTCCCAAATTATATAAAATTTTGTGCAAATTTTAAGATGCTATCTGCCATATAACCATGCAACATGGCCGTGAACGAGATCGGCGGCATGGCAGTCCTCAAGCACCCTCATATCGTAACAATCAGCTCTGCCCTCTCTTTCCAAGCCTGCACAAATCGGTCGGTCGAAACACCGATGAACGCATCGATCAGACAGAGGTTGCAGTGATCGATCACTGCCGCGAGATCCGCGAGATCGCTGTGGTACACTGTGATATTCACATGTCCGGATGCTCCAGCGCCATGCACTGTTGCGACTAATCTCGGAGTACCAGTGCCAGCCATCAGAGTGAGTTTCGAGATGTCGGTATGGATCTCCGGTTCAGGATCGAGACCGAGAACTGATGCGTTCGCTTTGATGTTAAGAATCGTATTCTCAACCGCCGGGCGGAACGCGTCGTTCAGTATCACCTCGCGCGCTCCGGCAAGCACCGCTACAAGCCCAAGCGTGCCAGCGCCGCAACAACCATCCACAACAACGCCTTCAAGCTTACGCTGGTAGTACAACGATTCGAGCACCCCGGTCTTGCCGGATTCGGCACGTGAGAACTCGATATGCGTGTCGGATTGGGTTTTGTAGATGCATAGATCCCCGAATGCCGATGAGACGACATCTCCGCGAACATCGCATCCAGCAAGCAGATTGTATATATGGGGCGCGTGGTCCGTATCCAAAATCCCGACCGGTCGGCCTGGTTCCCCCTTTCGCTCGATCACGCCCTTCACCTCAGAGACTTCGTTCACCAGCATCTCTGCGGTCCCTTTGTCGATTGTGTCCATGACAAGGATCAGCATGTCCCTGCCAAGTCTCGGTGGAAACGGGACCGGATATCCGATCGTGATCATCGGGGTGCCGACATCGGAGAGTGTAGCATCTCTGGCGCGCAAACCCTCTCGCACCAGTATCTTAAGTACGTGCGCGATGGCGATGTCGAGATGTCGCTTCCCGCAGTCCCGGCACCGCATGGTGGAATCATCGATGTTACGGAAAGGCTGGTCGAGCTGATGAAACGGTAACTGCTTGCTGATCCGGGGGTCTGGCGCGCACGACTGACATGCGGCATACATGGAAGCTATCGACTCAAGCACATATTCAGTAGGGATGACGCAATTGCTGCCCCCACATCTCGGGCAGATGATTGCAGTACTCATTTTATCCCCCTCAGAACCGCCCTGCACGGCGCGCCATCTGCACGAACGGTCTTGATCGGAAGACAGGTCAAATGGTACCGCCCCGGATCAACAGACCTTAGATCAATATCCTCGAGAATCAGCGCGCCGGCGCCAAGCAGGGTCCGGTGAACTGGGAAATCCATATCATCGCAACGTTCGACGGATATGTAATCGATGCCTACCAGCGACACCCCTTTGTCAACCAGCCATCGCGCGGCGTCAGGTTCGATGTAAACGAAGTTCTCATGGAACTGTTCGCGCGGCAGATCGCTGTTCCTCGTCTTGAATAGAACCGCCTGATCTGGTTTTACCGGATAGCTATCCAGTTCAGACACGGTCACGGCTGTCGGCGATTCAATTTCGATCACGTCCGCATCGAGGAAGAACCGATTAACCGGCACTTCATCAAGCGATTCGCATCTCTCGAAAAAGTGGAACGGAGCATCGATATGCGTTCCGGAGTGGCTGCTCATCATCAATCCGGAGACCGCGTATCCAAAGGCGCGTGTATGTGATGCCGAGAAATCCACATCATCCGGAAAACTGACTGTGTCCAGCCCAAGTGTCCGAGTGATATCGATTATCATTTCTCTGTGGAGTTCTTTCATGGTTGGTTATGTGATTGGATAGGTATTATGGCTGTATATGGGTATTAAGTAAAAATATATCCGTATTAAGGCATATAACTTACCGAGCCGCAAGGTTTATATACCATCTCATAACAGTGATGTACCATGCGAGCGGGTTTCTAAAACCTTTTTTAACCACACTAACCCCCACTCCCCACTTCCCACACTCCCGCTCGCATATCCCCTTAACAATTTTATCCCTTTAACAATTTGTTGGTGAGCTTGTTTCCATTCGGTGTTTTTGATATGATTTACCGAGTCGAAAGGTTTATATACCATCACGTAAAAGTGGTATACTATGCGAGCGGGTTTCTAAAACCTTTTTTAACCACACTAACCCCCACTCCCCACTTCCCACACTCCCGCTCGCATAACCCCTTAACAATTTGTTGGTGAGCTTGTCTCCTTTCGGTGTTTTGATATACGACATGGTTGTGCAGTTATCCGGTGTTGTCCGGATGCTTGCGTTGTTCCGGCAGCGGCAACAGTGTGTTGTCGATCCGAGTCTCGTCTCGGATGCATCGGTTTCGAACGTCTGAAAAACTCAGAGATCTATATGCGCCTGTGGCAAACCGACAGCCACTCGCCACCGCAAGCCTTTTATAGAAGTACTATCACTGTTTTGTTGACCTGATTATTACATCGAGGTCATTAATAATATAAGTGAGGCATGATAAAAAATGGCAGGACAACTTGGAGGACAGCCAATATTCATCTTGCGTGAAGGAAGCGAAAGAACACGCGGAAGAGATGCACAGAACTCGAACATCAT
>JAYELB010000209.1:0-2970 GCA_034717055.1 Methanobacteriota archaeon | reverse complement strand
ACCTCGAGGCGTGGCAGCGTCTCCCCGATTGCGTCCAGCGTCGCAAGTACCGTTGCATTGGCAGCAGCAGAACTGCTCTTCAGCCCCCGCGCGATCGGTATCTCGCTTCTGGTTGTGACAACGCCGTCGCACCGGTACCCAAACCGATCCAGCACAAGGGAGACGCACCGCGTTATAAGCGCTGTGTCAGCGGTATCCGCGTTCTCGATCCTGCCTGCGATCCTGCCATCCCCTTCGCCTCCTGCTACAGCATTCCCGGCATCTCTGGTGCATTCATCCAGTTCAACATCCGCAGTGGTCGCAAGATCGATGCAAAAAGCCGCGCCCTTCCAGATCGCAATTGCATTCACGATCGTACCCGCCCCGTTTGCGTATCCGTGTCCGTGCATGGCAGTACATCACACCGAACATGTAATTATGCTTCGCATGGGGGCGAGAGTGATTCGATATACACATATTCATCCTGATCCGGAAGGGGCATGATATCCGCCCCCATTAATTTGCACAACCTCGACCCCGGCCTCTGCAAAGAACTCGAGCGCCATAATATCAGGGTACGCATCCCTGAACACCACACGAACAATATTTGCATTGATGATCATCTTCGCGCAGAGTATGCAGGGTTGGTGCGTGCAGTAGATCGTTGCGTCTTTTGTGCTCACGCCATGCAGCGCAGCCTGGATGATTGCGTTCTGCTCTGCATGGACTGCACGGCAGATCTCGTGCATCGTTCCCGATTCGATATTCTCCTGATCCCTGATACACCCGATATCAAGGCAGTGCTTGAGATTTCTGGGCGCACCGTTGTAGCCGGTCGATATGATACGCTTATCTCTTACGATCACTGCGCCTACGTTGTTTCGCAGACAGGTCGATCTGGTCGCAACGACCTCTGCGATGTTCATGAAGTATTCATCGATTGTGGGTCTCATGGGATTCCGGATAGCCGATTCTTAAATCATTTGAATCTATTTATCGCAGTAATCTCTTCTTTATGGTCTTTAAAGTACCTGTCTGCAACCCCTTACTTGCAGTTGCCCCACAGTTTCCTATAGGGATCGGGTGAAAAGATTCTGGTAAGTGGACAGTGCTTTAAAACGTGATGAAGTCGGTTTTTGGGGATTTCCGAAAATGCTTTAAGATATCAGGAGGTGTATGAAATCATGAGCTTACAGGAACGAATCTTCGCTGGAAAAGGGGACATTAAAGCAGATCTTGCACTGACCGGAGGCAGAATCGTCAATGTCAACACGAAGGAGATTCTTAAAGGAGATATCGCAGTAAAAGATGGGATCATCATCGGCATCGGCGACATATCAGACAAAATCGGGGATGACACAAATACGATCGATATAACCGGAAAGTTCGTCTCGCCTGGCTTGATCGATGGGCATGTCCATTTCGAGTCCAGTATGCTGACACTTTCCCATTTTGCAATGGCAGCGATCAAACACGGCACGACCGGACTGGTCATCGATCCGCACGAGATCGGAAATGTTCTTGGGAAAGAAGGTGTGGAACTTGTTTTATCAGAGATTGAGGATATCCCATCCAGTGTTTTCGTTATGATTCCCTCCTGTGTCCCATCATCAGACCTTGAGACATCGGGAGCGGTAATGGACGCGCCCACCGTATCGAGTCTGCTGTACAACGATCATGTGATCGGGCTTGGCGAGGTGATGGACTTTCCGGGCGTGCTCAATGCCGATCCTGAAAAACTTGACATGATCGAGGAGGCGCTGGTTCTCGGGAAGAGGGTGGACGGGCACTGCCCAGGCATGGTTGGAAGCGATCTCGCGGGATACCTCTGCGCGGGCATATCGAGCGATCACGAGTCCCTGACGTACGAGGAAACGATCGAAAAGGCGCGGATGGGGATGGCTGCGATGCTGCGGGAGGGTTCTGCTGCGAAGTGCCTCCACGAGTTCATACCGCGGCTCGTCGGTGACGGGATCGATCTCGGTAATTTCTTCTTTGTAACAGATGACCGGCATCCGGGGGACCTGATCCGGGGGTATATGGATGTGCTTGTGAGAACCGCGATCGATCTTGGCATCCCTCCTATCGATGCGATATCGATCTGCACGATCAACGCTGCAAGGCATTACCGGATTGATCATCTGGTCGGGTCAGTCAGCATAGGGCGGAAGGCAGACCTCGTGATACTGAGCGATCTCGAGAGGTTTATGATCGATAAGGTATTTGTAAGCGGATCAAAGTCTGCTGATTCCGCTCCGAAGCCCGTGTATCCGGCAGAGGTCTTTGATACGGTGAAACTCGGCGCAATCTGTGCCGAAGATCTCCGGATCGAACGCGGTACGGGTGCGGGCACGGACATGGACACAGACGCCGACGTGGAGGCAAATATCATCGTCGCAATCCCTGATGCATTATTCACAGACTGGGGAATCAAGACTCTCCGCTCTGAAGATAGCATTCTCAAGCCCGATGCCGATAGGGATATCCTCTCGATAGCGGTGATCGAGCGGCATGGGAAGCGCGGAAGCATCGGGAAGGGTTTTGTGTCCGGTTTCGGCTTCGATGGAGGGGCGTTTGCCCAGACGATCGCACACGACTCGCATAATGTGATCGTGACCGGTGCTAACTTTGAGGATATGGCGCTCTGCGTCAATGAGATCAGGCGGCTGCATGGCGGGATCGTGGTCGCTTATGACGGCGAAATTATGGGGAGTCTTCCGCTGCCGTTTGCAGGCTTGCTCTCGCCCGGAAGCATCGAATCAGTGGATGCGAAACTGAGGTGCCTCCATGCGGTGATGGGTGAGATGGGGTGCATGCTGCCGTCTCCGTTCATGACGCAGTCGTTCCTTGCGCTTCCGGTGATACCGCGGCTGAAGATAACAGATCTCGGGCTTGTGGATGTGGAGAAGCATGAGCTCGTGGATGTGGTCAGGGGGTGATTCTGCGGGGGGTAGTTGTGGGGGAGAAAGGGGTCGATTGGAAGAAAGTCAT
>JAYELB010000208.1:0-2986 GCA_034717055.1 Methanobacteriota archaeon | reverse complement strand
CCAGTTACGATAAAACAGACAAAAGGTGAAGTTATCAGATGAAAATGCCAGCAAGATTTCGAACCCACTGCCCCTACTGCAAGAAGCATACCGAACACAAAGTCGAACGGGTGAAGCCAGCAAAAGCATCATCCATGACCAGAATCACGCGGCAGAAGAAGCGGCAAAGCGGCATCGGGAACAATGGGAAGTTTTCAAAGGTCCCTGGTGGCGACAAACCCACCAAGCGGATCCATCTCAGATACCGGTGCAGTGAATGCGGAAAGGCACATGTGAGAAAGTGCTTCAGAGCAGCCAAATTTGAATTGGTGGAATCACAATGAATAGTAGTATAATACCATCCCCAAAGAGCAGGTTTTTGCGGGTCAAATGCAAATGTCAGAACGAACAGGTCATCTTTGGAAACGCAAGCACCGAGATTAAGTGCGTAGTCTGCGGTGAGGTGCTTGCAGAACCGACAGGCGGCAGAACAAAGATACTGACCCAGATCCTCGAGGTTCTGGAGTGAGACTATGCGAGAGTGGCCCCGCCAGGGTGATCTGGTCGTTTGCACTGTTGCGAAGGTGATGGACTTTGGAGTCTTCGCAGAACTGGACGAATACGACAGAAAGGAAGGTTTGATCCACATCTCGGAGGTCGCTGCCGGTTGGGTGAAGTATATCCGGGATTACCTGCGCGAGGGGCAGAAGATTGTCTGCAAAGTGCTCTCAGTAAACCCAAAGCGCGGTCACATCGATCTCTCGTACAAGGATGTGAATGAGCACCAGCGCAGAGACAAGATCCAGGAATGGAAGAGTGAACTTCGCGCTGAGAAATGGCTCAGCTTTGCGATAGGTGATGAGACTGTAGAGCGGCAGATTATGAATACGCTTCTCGACTCGTTTGGCAGTCTGTATAACGCCTTTGAAGAGACTGTGATATCAGACAAGTCTGTGCTGATCGATGCCGGAATCGAGGATGAATATGCCACCAAGATCGAGGAGGTCGCAATCGAGAACGTGAAGATCCCGTCTGTTGATATCACAGGATTCATTGACCTGACATGCCCTGCCCCCGATGGGGTGGGTATGGTCAAGAGATCGCTTGCATCGGCTGCAACCGTCGAGGAAGATTGCGTTACACTTGAGATCAGCTATGTAGGCGCGCCAAGATACCGCATCCACGTCACCGCGCCCGATTACAAACTGGCAGAGAGAGTTCTTAAGGAATCTGCAAAGCGCGCAATCGATGAGGTAGGGCGTCTGGGTGGAGAAGGTACATTCCACAGGCACGAGGAGTGAAGTGAGCGGGGGCAGGTTCGCGTGAAGTCAAAGATTCTCAAATGCAGCGAGTGCGGCAGATACACCTTAAAAGCGATCTGTCCCACGTGCGGTGCTGCCGCAATAAACCCGAGTCCTGCCAGATATTCGCCGGAAGACCGGTATGGCGCGTATCGGCGCAGGATGAAGAGATTCCATGACGATGACGCAAGAACTTGAACTTGACGATCTCGATAGGCAACTGATAAACTTGATCCAGCTGGACTTTCCACTGGACTTGTGCCCTTTTCGAACGCTTGGGGACCAGATCGGCATATCCGAGCAAGAGGTCATCGATCACCTCAAGAGACTTACGGGTATTGGCGTAATTCGGAGAATCGGCCCCATTCTAAATACAAAAGGACTCGGTGGCGCAAGCACGCTTGTCGCGATGCGGGTGCCAGAGGATGCGATCGATGGTGTTGCCTCGTGGATCAACGGTTTTGATGAGGTGTCGCACAATTACCTGCGCCCTGGTGTGTATAACATCTGGTTTACGGTTTCAGCAAGCAGTAAGGATCGGTTGCATGAGATGATCCGCGAAATTGAAGCACTTGGGCATCCGTTCCTCGAACTTCCGGTCACACGGCTCTTCAAGATAGGAGTGAAGTTTGAGGTCTGAGGTGTGGTGCAAGGAGAGCGAAGTGAGAAAGATGGACGATCTTGATCTGAAACTGATAAAACTGACACAGGATGGGATCGATCTCGTGCCGGAGCCTTTCAAGGAGATTGCTCTCAAACTTGCAATCCCTGAGGCAGAAGTGATCGACAGAACCCGGGCGCTCGTGGAGCGCGGCGTTATCCGCAGGTTCGGGGCATCGATCGGGCATCGCGTGCTTGGGATCGTTGCGAATGCGATGTGCGCTTGGAACGTCCCTAACGACCGCGTCGAGGAGGTTGGAGCCGTGATGGCAGGTTTTGGCGAGGTAACGCACTGCTACGAGCGCGTGAGGCGCCCGGGATGGGACTACAACCTGTATACGATGATACATGCCCATACAAGAGAGGAATGCAAACGTACCGCGCACGACATCTCGCGGGCCACCGGCATTTCTGATTATACGATTCTTTTCAGTGAGAAGGAGTTTAAGAAGACTGGCGTGCGGATATGATCATGTACAATGTCTGAAAATTAAGTGGTTTATCACCGCGGAGGCTGCATATCCACTTCAAAAAGATGGCAAAACGCATCCTTGGTCTTTCTGGAAAATATACATAAAAACCACAATCTGCGTTCATCAGTGTTAATCTGTGGCTAAATGTCATATAATCCACAGATTAAAACGGATTTCACTGATTTAAGACAAGATATGAGTTAATTTGTGAAATCTGTAGCTACAATAATTATTATGAATCGCCGATTTTTTAGATAGTGCCTCGGTTATCACCTAATTTGAAGTGGATACACGGCGTGTTTCACAAATATGGATAAGTGATCACCTCTTGTAAGATCTTTGCATCAGTACTAAACGAAACGTAACCACTCCGGTATGTTGATTGGTCGCCCTATTGTTATTCTGCACTTTCTGGCAAGAACGACAACCGCGGAGGGCGAGGAGGAACGATAGAAGCATTTAACCGTTTATTTCCATTCTCTGCGTCACTCTGCGTACTTTGCGGTTAAATTCCCGGTTTGGTTACAGTGCCCCCCTCATTCTGAGCAGTTCCTGCACAGTGAAGTCCCCCAA
>JAYELB010000207.1:0-2988 GCA_034717055.1 Methanobacteriota archaeon | reverse complement strand
ACTACCTGAGACGTGGGGGGTACTGTAACCAAACCGGGAATTTAAACGCCGAGTATGTAGAGGGGCGCAGAGGTGAAATAAATGGTTAACTGCTCCCAGCGTTCCTCTGAGCCCTTCGCGGTTATTTTCTTGCCAGAAGGTACAGAATCGCAATCAGGAGACCAATCAGCATACCTGAGTAGTTACGTTTTTTTTATCTCCGGTTAACACTTGCATAAACATCTCGGGTAACTATGGCTCTCTGGTATCTTCCGTGACCGTGAACCCGGGCTATATCAGATTAACAATCTATTCATCCACTTGATATCGGTTTTGCAGAGTTCTTCCGGTCGGTTGAAGATATAATAAACTTATTGCTAAATAATTTGGAAAAACCATAAGAACGGAGATCTGCGAAAAGGAGCAATATGCAAGGAGGAATAGACACCGTAGAAGGCTGCATTTTATATCGCAACATGTCTAATGAACTGCTGATAAACGCAGATTTGTTAATGGCAACGCCTTTGCTTCGCATTCAGGCATCTGCGTAAATCTCGCAATTTGAACGGATGAATGAAACGTTCGAAACGCTGCCAGAACGGATTGCCAGGATTTAAAGACATAAAATAGACAATCTTTGCGAGATATCTGTTCACATATTCCAAAAGTCAGAATTGCGTTTTAACGTCGTGATCGGATAATATCTCGTCGTAAGCGCAACCACGAGGTGGCTGAGGTGATGAGCGAGATCCCGCGCAGAAGGTTATGGTATCGAGTGTGCCAAGTTCACTCTGGTTGTAGACGTTGTATGCGATATCTGCGAGAATAATGAGAATTCCGATCTCGCCGGTAGAAGACACCAGAGTTCCGAGTTCCCGCGGAATGCCAATATCTATTAGCAACCCACGTTCTGGATTTTTTATCCGGATGTCTTAACGGCAGTCCCACATATCCAAGTCCAACGGTGTAGGTGGTGGCATTATCCTTTATTTTCACCATCCTCTCAAAAACCACTCGATCGTCTCCCTAAGCCCCTCCTCCATCCCGTACCGCGGCGCGTACCCGAATCCTACATGCGCCTTTGAGATACCTCCAAGCGAATCCCGCACATCTCCTGCTCTCGGCTCCTCGTACACACATTCCACACGATTCCCAATAATCTCCATAACCATCCCCGCGAGATCATTGACACTGATCCGCGTCCCTGTCGCCACATTAAACACACCGGTCGCGTCCGACTCCATCGCAAGCACGTTCGCCTGCACCACATCGCGCACAAACGTGAAGTCCCGGGTCTGCTCCCCGTCCCCGTATATGATCGGCTCCTTGCCAGCTATGACCCGATTCGTGAATTTCGGTATCACAGCCGCATAATCGGATGATGGATCCTGTCTCGGACCGTAGACATTGAAATACCTGAGAGCGACTGTCTTCAAGCCGTAGATCTCGTTAAAAACCCTGCAGTAATACTCGCCTGCAAGTTTCGCCACAGCATACGGGGATTTTGGATCCGGCTTCATATCCTCCCTCTTCGGAAGTTCAGGCGTATCGCCATAAACAGAGGATGACGACGCATAAATCACCTTCGTAACATCAGCATCCCTTGCAGCAACAAGCACGTTTAGTGTCCCGCATATATTCACCTCATTTGCCAGAACAGGGTCATCTATGCTACTCTGAACACTCGGAAGTGCTGCCTGATGAAAGACACGATCGACACCTCTGAAATTCTCCCTAAGCAGGTCAGGGTCTGTGATACTGCCCCGCACAAATTCCAGATCGAGATCTTTAACATTCTCCACCCTTCCTGTGGACAGGTCATCAACTATAACCACTTCATGCTTTTTTGTAAGCTCCTCTGCGAGATTTGAACCTATGAACCCCGCGCCACCTGTTATAACTATCTTCATTATTGATTCACCAGTTCCTTATACCACCGGGCAAACCTTCTGACCCCTTCCTCGATTCCGACTCTCGGTTTCCATTCGAGGCCAGTCTTATCGGCATCCGCCAGCATATCCTTGACATCCCCCTTCTGCTTCTCGGTGTATTTAACAACGGCTCTCCTCCTGGTGACCTTCTCCATGATCTCGATCAATTCATTGACACTGACCCTTGTGCCGCCGCCGACATTGAAGACCTCGCCCCGCGAACCGTTAATCACTGCGAGCACGTTCGCCTCGACGATATCATCCACGAACGTAAAGTCCCTTGTCTGCTCACCATCTCCGTAGACCGTTATCTCAACACCTTCGAGGATCGCCCTGACAAAGAGGTGCGTCGCCATATCAGGTCGCTGTCTCGGCCCGTATACTGTGAAATATCTGAGCGAGGCGGTCGGCATTCCACAATTTTTATAATAAAGATAACACATATTCTCTGCTGCCAATTTTGTGACGCCGTAAGGAGAGACTGGATTTAACATCCGAGTTTCCTTCATTGGCAGTTCACAGTCCCGATAGACCGATGATGGCGAGGCATAGACAAATTTCTTTATCTCGTAATCCTTGTAATATTCCAGCAACCGTTGAGTCGCCAGGATATTCTCCCGTGTATATACCTCAAAGTCCCTGCCCCAGCTCTTCCACACCCCTGCCTGTGCTGCTTGGTGGAAGACGTAATCCACATCAGGGAATGTGTCCACCGATAGGACATCCTGCTCTATCAGGGCAAATCTCTCATCTTCCAGAGCATTTTTGAGATTCCCATCTTTATACCCCCTCGAATAGTAATCAGTGGAGCAACCGATCCCAATCACGTCAAAACCGCCTCTCAGCAATCGTTCTGTCAAATGGGATCTTATGAATCCCACGCATCTTGTTACCAGTACTTTCATCTCATCACCGGTAGATAATTTTCAATCGCATCTCTTAAATCCTCTCTTTCCAGCGCAAAATCGATGATTGCTCTTATGTAATCCGCTTTATCCCCTGCATCGTATCGTTTTCCTTTGAATGCGTAAGCGCAAACACCTTCTGTACCAATAAGCATCCTTATAGCATCAGTCAG
>JAYELB010000206.1:0-3013 GCA_034717055.1 Methanobacteriota archaeon | reverse complement strand
AAGGGCATGTAACGATATATCGAAGAGGTGCATAAAGATGAATGATGGACGGTTACTGAGAATGGAATACGTCATGCCACCGTGACACCTTTTGGTGATGTGTCAGTGCATCACCGAAAGGTGGGATGTACCCGAAAGTCATGTAGTGGTACTAGTGTTATTTTGCATGATTTTATCCCATCTCAATTATATTTTAAATTTTGTCTATTTATTCATGCACGTGTTCTAAAAATTACCTTAATGGGTTAAAAACTGACCAAGTGGGTCAAAACCAAAAGATTTATAAGCTAACTGACAGACATAGTTACAATCATCCGATCTAAAAGGAGGCTTAACAATGGTGGTAGGTGCAAAGAATCCACTCTCTAAGGAGTTTAAAGTCGCGGCAGAAATTTATGCCTGCAACGAAAGTGGAGAGTTGGTATGGTATACCAAACTGGTCCGGAGATTGTCTGGCAAATTGAGTAAAAACACTATAGCACACGCACTTGATACACTATTTGACTGGGGCATAGTCAAAGCAGAGTATGGAGAAACCGAAACAGGTAGGGCAGGAAAACTTCTGATGATAAGCAATGAGGCGAAACCTATAGTGCAAGAACTTTACCTCAGATATTGGAAAGACTATATATGAATGATGGAAATGTGGAATATGCAAATGTCTCTGATGCTTATGAAGCAAAATTAAAGCAGATTGAAGTTTTTTCAGAAAAATTCTTGAAATTTATTCCAAGACGTATGCCAGACTATCCATCGTATGGTGTCGATCACTCGCAAAACATCATAGTTCTGTTGGATAAGTTTATTGAAGCATGGTCGATTGATATAACTGAAAAGGAATCCTATTTGCTATATTTGGGGGCATGGGTACACGATATTGGCAACATCACTGGTAGAGTTGGGCACAATAAGAAATCTGCCGAAATCGTTGGCAAAAGTCCATTTTTTGAAAGTATTCTTGGAAAAGACATTGTAACACTTCTTAAATGGATTGCAAAAGCACATTCGTCCAAATATCCATTAAAAGAAGTTCCAAAGAACTGTTTAAGTGTGAGACTTCAATTGGTTTGTTCGATTTTTAGGATCATAGATGCATGTGAGATTTCCAATTCAAAGTGTCCAAGCGAAGTTTACGAATTGATTAAAGACGATCTGGTCTCTTCGAAGAGTGGTAGTGATAAATATTGGAAAGCTCACATGTCCGTGATTGGTGTGTGGTTCAAAGTCCCCAATATAGGGATTTTAGTAGACGATTTAGAACTTAGCAACATCCTTATAGAACACTTGGAAGAAGAAATAGATTCAGTTAGAGATGTGCTAGATACTAACAACATCCCCGTTCCACGCGTAGAGGTCGCGATAGACGGTTACGATTATGATTAGTTTTGTTGCGCAAGGTGCACATGACGCCAGTATACGTAGCTGATTCATCAGTATTCATCCTCGGAATGCCACTTCCCTCCCAGGTGCGGAACCGAGTTATCACCACGCCAGAGGTTGTTTCCGAGCTTGTGGACATAAAATCAAAAATGGCATTCGAGGCAGCGCTTGAGTCCGGCGTGGAGGTTGAGCCGCCACTTGCTCACCTCACCCAAAAGATCCGGTCTCATGCAAGCGAAACAGGTGACATCGAGCGGCTATCTGACACCGATATCGGAATCCTGGCAAAAGCCCTCGAACACGGCGGAATCCTCTGTACCGATGATTATGCGATCCAGAATGTAGCAAAGAGTCTCGGGATCAAAACAGAACCGATCCTGCAGGATGGGATCAAAGAGACGTTTGAATGGGGCAGGCGGTGCAAAGGCTGCGGCAGGCGGTTCGAGAGTGATGTCCGGATATGTCCAATATGTGGAAGCGAAACAAAGGGATACAAAAAGAGCAGAAGGGTTTTAAGATGACTACAATTGGTATTGATATCGGAGGCGCAAACACAAAGGTTGCATCGGCGGATGGGAGTATTGCAGAGATACATTACCTCCCGATGTGGAAGGATGCAGCACTTCCGGACCTCTTATCCGGTATTGCAGATCGGCTGATGCCAGACAAGGTCGGGGTCGTGATGACCGGCGAACTTGCCGACTGCTTCGAAAACAAGAGGCAGGGAATCGCGTTCATCTCTGATGCGGCCATGCACGCATTTCCGGAGAGTGAAATATATTATCTCAACAATAAATGTGAATTCACTGGCAAAGATGATCCCGGTCTTGCCGCGGCGAACTGGGCAGCATCGGCAGGTCTCCTTGCACGGGACATGAGTTGCGTCTTTGTGGATGTCGGCAGCACGACAACAGACATAATCCCGATCGTGGGAGGTGCTGCACGTGCTGGCGTAACGGACTTCGAGCGGTTAAAGCGCGGCGAACTCCTGTATTCGGGCGTGCTCCGGACAAATCTCGCAGCACTTCTCGACCGGGTCGTCCTTGACGGTGTCGGGTGCGGGATATCGTCAGAACTCTTCGCAATAACGGGAGACGCGTACCTCGTGCTCGGAAAGATTGGAGAAGCGGATTACACCTGCGAAACGCCGGACCATGCAGGAACTACCGTACCGGATTCGATCAGGAGGCTTGCACGCATCGTCTGCGCAGATCCTGATGAGCTTGGGGGTTCTTCTGGTTCCGGTGTACGCACCATTGCAGAGCAGGTGCAGGAGAAGCAGGTGCAGGAACTCTCAGACGCGATCGATAATGCTCTTGCGCGGTACGGGCTTAATCGCGTCGTTGGCACCGGGCTTGGTGAGTTTCTGATCAGGGATGCGGTGGAGCGGCTTGACGGGGTGGAGTGCTCATTCGTGTCCGGGATGTATGGGGAAGACGTGTCTAAGGTGTTTCCTGCGTATGCGGTTGCAAAATTGGTTGAATTCTGAAATATTCCGTAACCAAACAGGAATCTTTGTATTATTTTCCGGTAACGTCGGATTGTCTTACGCAACCACAACTGCCATAATGGAGAACTATCGACCTGAAAAGTCGTTTACACCGATAATCTGTGTACATCTGAGTTAATCTGT
>JAYELB010000205.1:0-3033 GCA_034717055.1 Methanobacteriota archaeon | reverse complement strand
TGCAGGATCGTGAGCGCATCAAGCGAGGTGACGCTGCCGTCGCCGCTGACATCAGCATCCGCAGCCCAGCCGCCGCTTGCTGCGATCCGGAGTGCGATTGCGGCATCTGCGGGGGTGAGGTGGCCGTCAGAGTTGAAGTCGCCTTTCGGCGGCAGATTCCACGGATGCATGAGTGGCGAGAAGGACGACGTGACGGTATCGGCATACTTCACCACTATAACGCCGGGTTCACCGACAAGCTGGTCCACTTCGGTGGCATTCTCAAGCGGCTTGTAGGCGATGACACCGGTATATCTGACGACCATGACACCGGGCTCGCCAGCCAGTCTCTCAACCTCTGCGGCATCCTCCAGCAAGTTATGCGAGAACACGTCAGCGTACTTGACCACCATAATATCCGGCTCGCCGACAAGATGACCCACATCAGTAGCACCATCCAGCTCCTGATCCAAACGGCCACATAACCTGACCGCCCGCAGACACAAGTGTAGACAGTAACACTTAAACATCAGGTGACCACCACATAGAATTGATGAAGGATCGAAGCAGCCACGACACCAGCAGCGAGAAGAGCCGCGAGAAGGAGGCGTCCGCCCTATCAGCAGTGACGCTTATTGCTGACGGGATGATCGTCGGCATCGGCACGGGTTCGACCGCGGCGTATGCGATAGCAGAACTCGGAAGGCAAGTTGCCGGTGGGCTTGACATCCTGTGCGTGCCAACCTCGTACCAGTCAGAGATGCTTGCAGCGCAGCATAAGATACCGATCACAACGCTTTCAGAGCACCCCCAGCTCGACATCGTGCTCGATGGCGCTGACCAGATCGACCGGAATCTCGTGGCGATCAAGGGAGGGGGCGCTGCACACACGCGAGAGAAGGTAATTGCGCACGCTGCATCGAGAGTGGTGCTGATGGCGGATCACGAAAAAGTCGTCCACGGACTCGATCATGAGGTTCCGATCGAGGTTCTGCCGTACGCAAGAACGCTTGTGGAACGCGGGGTGCGTGCACTTGGCGGGATACCTGCTCTTCGGATGGCAGCCCGGAAGGACGGTCCTGTGGTCACTGACAACGGAAACTTCGTAATCGACGCCGACTTTGGTGCGATCAATGACCCCACGCGATTGAGTGGTGAGTTAAGTGCACTCGTTGGTGCAATCGAGCACGGGATATTCTTAAATGTGGACGAGGTACATATCGGCACCTCGGACGGGGTCAAAGTGCTGAATCGGTAGGGTTCGCGGCACTACCCGATTTTCTAAAACCGCTATGCCCTTAGATTCTACCGCAGAGTGTGCAGAGCCGTGCAGAGGGTTTAAATCGGTATCGGAACGCCTGTACCCTCTGCATTCTTCGCGGTGATAAAATCACTTGATCATCAGACAGTGTCAAATTGCACAAACAATCTTGCGGGAATCTTCTGTTTCGCAATCAGATCGCCGTAGTGTTCCTGCTCGCGTATCACATCCACAGAGCCATCGGAGACCATAATCTCAGTACACCGGCACCGCCCGTTGTACTGGGAACTCATGCTGAACCCATACGCTCCGACATCGAAGACCGCCATCACATCGCCGGGCACTATCAGGGGCAGTTTCCGGCCCCTCGCAATGATGTCACCTGATTCGCAGATCGGCCCCACAATATCATAAGTCTCCGCCCCTGCAGAGTCTGCCTTGTTCGCAACAGCCACCTCGTGGTACGCGTCATACATCGCAGGTCGGATCATCAGATTAAGACCTGCGTCAACGCCAACAAAGTTCCGTGCAGATCGCTTTACCGTGTTAACCCCGGCAAGGAGAAGACTTGTGTCGCCAACGATGTACCGCCCCGGTTCGAGCACGAGTCTCGGAGAGATCCCAAGATCCTCTGACCGGCGGTGGAAGATCGGAAGGATCATGTCTGCAAGATCCTGCGGTGTAGGCGTCGCCATCTCTTTCTGGTACGGGATGCCAAGCCCACCACCCATGTCAACGAACTCAAGTGTGATTCCAAGCCGCGTGATCTGTTCCGCGATATCCATCATCCGCTCCACAGCCTCTCCGAAAGGCGAGACATCAGTGATCTGCGACCCGATATGGCAGTGGATGCCGACCGGATTTACCCCTGACAGTTTCTTTGCCTCATCGTACGCGTTCAGAACGTCCTTGTACCCTATCCCAAACTTGGAGGATGCAAGACCCGTCGCAATCTTTGGGTGCGTGTCTGGCGAGACATCGGGATTGACACGAAATGCGATATCAACCACCTTTCCGGCTTTGATTGCCAGATCCGAGAGTGTGTGCAGCTCGTCCATCGAATCCACTGAAACGCGAACCCCCGAGTCGATCGCCATCTGAAGCTCATACACGGTCTTTGAGTTGCCGTTAAAGAGGATCTTCTCCTGCGGGATGCCTGCAAGGAGCGCGGCATAGAGTTCGCCATCAGAGAAGACGTCAGCTCCTGCGCCTTCTGACGCAAGGATTCGCAGGATGGAAAGGTTCCAGTTCGCCTTTGCAGCAAAGTAGATGTCAGCGTCAGGAAACGCGCTGCCAAATGTGCGGAAGTTCTCGCGTATACGCTTCTCATCGATCACATAGAGCGGTGTGCCGTATTCCTGTGCAAGCGAGACTGTGTCAACTCCACCGATGGTGAGGTGGTGGTTCCGGATGCTGATGTGATTTGCTTTTGACATGAAAACACTTCCACACCATTCATGACTGCGCCTTTAAAAAAAGGTATCTGTCCGGGGGCTACTTGCTTGACCGGCGTTACGCCACAACACTTGGCAGCTCCTGCATCCGAAGTTACGGGATCTCGCGATAAGAACTGATTTGAGCGATCCTGTCCGAGTTTACTTTATGGGAAACCCGGAAAGGATGATCGGCTAAACACGTACCAAAAGACTAAATAGGATACGGTTTAAAGCGTTCATCTGCAAACAATGGAAATACTCTCACTTTATGGGCTGAAAAGCTTCTGAAAAGAGATATTCCGGTTTGCCGATGGAAATCAGGAGAAAAGGATGCCAGAAGAATTCATTGTTGCCGAT
>JAYELB010000204.1:0-3041 GCA_034717055.1 Methanobacteriota archaeon | reverse complement strand
TGGGGATGCCGGTGCAGCATGATGGCAAGGGTGCAGCGCCGGATACGTAAACGAATGCCAGACAGTGCAGTTGCATGGTAGGACGATTTGATGTTGAGTGGTTGAGGTGGCTTCATCGGTGTTTCGGTTAGGAGGAACAACAACCCTACAAACATGAGAATTACGGCAACAATAGGCGCTTCTCAGGTCATCTGCATACAGCCGATAAAAGATGTGAAATTCCGTATTATTTTTTTGTATCTGATTAGTTTTATTTCCCCTGTTTTACCAAAGATATGCGCACATAGCGTGCTTCACTTGACCAAAAACGCGAGATACACAAGCGAACAAATCGCTTATGCGCACGAGGTGGTTGAGTAGAACCTGCCCTGGTACTATACGGTATGAACCACAAGATTACACGGGTTTTCACAAGATTTCTGTGTTAATCTCATGTAATCTCGTGGTTTTATATGTAGACGCCCCCACGACACTCGTAAGTACGCTTGGGTAAAGATAGTAGGGAGATGCTAAGCGCAGGTAGGTTTCATGGGTGCTTAACAACACCTATAGAGGCGGCTTACCACTTACCTTCCAACAAAAGTCGGGGTCGTGGTACCCCCGGTATCGCGACAGTTTTTTATATACTGGAACACAAGTTCGGCATACATGTCACAATGGAAAGAGACGCTAGAACGGATCGGGCTTGCGCTTGGAATCTCGATGTTGCTCGGAATGCTGCTGCTAAAAGGGTTTCGACCCGCTGTTGCCAACGGTGTCGGCGTACTGCTCGGACCGCTGCCTGACATGCTGCCGATTCACATCACGCTCTTTGTGATGGCTGCGCTCACCGGACTCTATGCCTCGCTCATCCAGAAGTACACCATCGACTGGGAACTGATGCGCACATTCTCTGAAAAGATGAAAGGGTTTCAGAAGGAATATCGGGAAGCACAACTCGCGGAGAACAAGCAGAAATTAAAGAAACTTGATGAGAAGCGTGCTGCCATGATGGGTGATCAAGGTAAGATGATGAAACAGCAGTTCAAACCGATGGCGTACATCAGCATCATATCGTTGCCGCTCTTCTTCTGGGCATACGCATACGTCGGCGTCCATCCGGATTTCACCATATTATTCCCGTTCTGGGGCGCGAAATCGCTTAGCGAGCCTGCGTTTCTTGGCATCCAGTACTGGATCATCTGGTACATGATATGCTCACTGCCAGTCAGCCAGGTGATCAGGAAAGCTCTCGATATCGGCGGAGCATGATCTGATGCTCGGTATTATCACCGGAACAAACCCAATTGGAGAGGAGTTTAAGGAAAGGATTGGTAGAAAGAAGACCGTCCAGACCAAATATGGTGATGTGGACATTTTCGATGGGGGTGATGCCGTCTTCCTGCCGCGCCACGGCATTGCCAGGGATACGCCGCCACACCGGATAAACCACCGCGCAAACATAGCGGCACTCAAAGAATCAGGCGTGGATGGCGTAGTATGCATCTGCTCGACAGGCAGTCTGGATCCGGAGATACCCCCCGGCATGCTGGTTGTGCCGCACGACTACATAAACTTCGGAATGCCACTGACATTCCATGACAATGAGATACGTCATATCGTGCCAGCTCTCGACGAAGGATTGCGGAGCAGGATTGTCGAGGTGAGTCACGGAAAGGATGGGGGGGTCTATGTGCAGACACACGGACCTCGATTCGAGACAAAAGCAGAGATTGGAATGCTCATGCAGTTCGCTGATATCGTTGGCATGACGATGGCAAACGAGGCAACCCTCTGCTGCGAGGCAGGACTCCCTGTTGCAGCGCTCTGCACGGTCGATAACTATGCAAACGGTGTTGCCGCACAGGAACTTGGCTTGAGCTATGAGGCGATCATCGGAAATGTTG
The DNA here is from genome assembly GCA_034717055.1 of Methanobacteriota archaeon. Taxonomy (GTDB): domain Archaea; phylum Halobacteriota; class Methanosarcinia; order Methanosarcinales; family Methanogasteraceae; genus Methanogaster_A. The sequence continues at coordinate 1,155 of JAYELB010000204.1, read as the reverse complement.
AGAAGAACCATGAGAAGGTTACAGAGATTATCATGAGTCTGATCGAATGAGTCTGATCCTGTGAGATATGGAACTACAGAAACGTCTACATCGATGCCGGCGCGATCGGCAAGATCGGCTGCGGCGCGTATGATGCTGACGCTGTTATCGACACACAGAGAAAGGTACTCGTGCCCGGCTTTGTGAACACGCAACGAAAAAAATGAATAATATGAATAACAAGATCACGAGGTTAGTATTGTTCGCGGTGGTGATCGTCATGTCACTTTCGGGAAGCGTGCAGGGGGAAGCAGAGGTCCTGATTCCGGGTGAGACTCCACAACCGGACGGGATTCCGGACGCGACTCCACCAGCACAATATAGTGAACCAATCTCCCCATTAAAGCAGTATTTCGCTAATGCCATATCCATAGAAATATTCTTTTCAGATAAAGTAACAGAACCACTCCATGTAAATCAAACATTCAACCTGACCTGGGTTATAATGCCGCATGGCAACATATCCGCAGAAGTAGAGCTAAGTAATCTGGCATGGGGTAATCTGCAAACGTTTGTGTTATTGAACGGTAATACGACATGGAAAGGTGACCTGATAGCTAATAGATCTATAAAACAGAATCTAGCTCTAAAAGCGTTAGAGCCTGGGGAATGGACAATTACAGCCACTGCCAAACCGATTCCAGTTGCCAGACCAATCACCGAAAAAAAAGAAGAATCCGAAAGCGAGCCACTTGCAAGCCTGACCCCTCGTCCAGTAGCACCAATATTGGGCAGATGGAGTAAGACGATACTGGTTGTAGGAAATGACACTCCCAATGCTTCTATTTCAACCGATAAACTCGTTTATGGAGAGGGTAAACCTGTTAGGATCACACTAACACCGATGGGTAAAATTTATGCATGGAATTATGCATATTTCACCTTTTATAGGTGGAATGATGGCTGCTGGAATATGATACCAATCGAGCCATGTGGAGCAGGTGGGATATTGCCTTTTTAGGTGCACAATCACGAGGGGTGGTGTACGGATTTCATTCTAATAGCTGACCACGTCGACCCCATTATTAAAACCTGGGATCAAAGAGAGCTTGTCAGACGTGAATGTAGAGAACACTCAGAGTATGTTTATAAGTCGGCTCCATGTGGAATGTACAA
>JAYELB010000203.1:0-3045 GCA_034717055.1 Methanobacteriota archaeon | reverse complement strand
AAGATAATCAACTTATTAAAATACATATTTTTTAAATAAACATGTAAAGCACCCACTGTTGAAATTGGGTGGGTTGTGCCACCACAGTATAAAAATAATATTTTCTAGATATTTAAAACCGCTATCATTAGAAATTATGGAAAATAGATGGCGGCCTGCGGAATGTGAGGTTAATCTGTGGCTGATAACTATTTTAGCCACAGATTAACACCGATTTCACTGATTACACCCATATAATCATACCCGTATTTGCCGGGTTGGCGCCATGTTTTCAACCGACCAGAACAAATTAAAAGGTCTCCGTTTCCCGCATATATGTTTGACCAACATAAGCAATGCAACACAATAGTTGACTTTGTTCAACTGTAACTACTCAGGTACCTAAAACCACTATCAAAGGACTTCACTGTGCAGGAACTACCCTGAATGAGGGGAGTACTGTAACCAAACCGGGAATTTAACCGCAAAGTACGCAGAGTGACGCAGAGGGGAAATAAACGGTTAAGTGCTCTGCGTTCCTCTGCGTCCTCCGCGGTTGTTGTTCTTGCCAGAAAGTGCAAAATCACAATCGGGTGACCAATCAACATGTCTGAGTGGTTACGTTCAACTTAACTATACGCTGACCCTACGGCGAGATAAGAAAATCTTCCAGTTCTTTGAGATTTCTTGCAATTCGATCCTTTAGAGCACCCAAAATCATAGGGTTATCTAGGTTTGACATAAGTGTTCTTGAGTCCGTTTTAAGGCCAATACATTCTTTCCCTGTAGCATAAGCGTACCCGATCTCAACGCATGCCCCATCATCCGGGACTCTGCCATCCATAACAAAAATCACAATATCGGACTTTTGGATCTCACTAATATCTCGCTTAAAGATTTTGCCCATAGCAAACGATTCAGATTCACCATTTGCCAATAATTCTGATAACTTATGCCCATCACGTTGTGGCAAAAATGTCTCAAAACCCATATCTTCGAGATATTTACCCAAATATTCATTGTATTGCTTTTCGGATTCCGAAAATAACGGACCTGCTATATATATCCTTGACATACGCATCACCAGTACCGGTTTCAGGATGGAAATTGCAAGCGAAAGTATATGGCCGGCTTAAATCCGTATTCAAACTTTCTTAGCCCGCATGCCCAACTGCTCTATCGCCTCAAAGAATCCCGGATACGAGACCGCGACCGACTCCGCGGTATCGATCTCCGTGCCCCCTGCCACCATCCCTGCGACCGTTAGCGCCATCACAATCCTGTGATCGTCCCAACCGTGGAGTCTCGCGCCATGAATCCCTCCGCCGCGGATGCGCAGTTCATCCTCTGTCTCTGTGATATCGACACCCATCTTCGTAAGTGTGGCAGCCATCGCACGGAGCCGGTCGGTCTCCTTGTACCGGACATGGCTCGCATTCACGATCCGCATCTCGCCTGATGCACACGCTCCGAGCACCGCAAGCGTCGGCACGAGATCAGGTGTCTTGCCGACATCGACTGTGACGCCGTGCAGATCGCTTCTCGCAATCGTTACCTCGCCTTTCTCCTGATCCCATGCGATCTCCGCGCCCATCTCCGCCAAGATCGGGATTATTGCGCAGTCACCTTGGGCGGACCGATACAGATTCCGGATTGTGACGTGTTCACCAACAAGAGCGCCCGCGGCGAGCAGGTACGAGGACGAGGAGAAATCCCCGGGTACCGTGTATTTCTTGAGATCGAATCTCTGACCGCCCTTTATCAGGAACCTTGAATCCGGACCGCTCTCTCTGATCTCGATCCCTGCCTCACGCAGCACCTCAAGCGTGACATCGACGTACGGTCTCGACTTCAGTTCACCCTCGATCTCGATCGTGGAATCTTCTTCTGCAAGCGGACATGCGATCAGGAGTGCTGATATGAACTGCGAACTGATAGATCCACTGATCCGGGTTCTTCCTCCTCTAAGTGGTCCCTGCACGACAATCGGGGCGGTACCATCCCCCTTTGTCGAGAACGCATCCGCACCGAGATCTGAAAGCGCACGTAAAAGCGGGGTATTCGGGCGCGTCCTGATGGATGCGTCGCCTGTCAGCACACTTGTGCCCGATGCAAGCGATGTTATCGCTGTGAAGAACCTGAGCGTTGTTCCTGAGTTTAAGACGTCGATCACGTTATCAGGCACCACCGGACGCGGAACACCTCGCACGAGAAGCCGGTTATCCGAGATGGTCACATCAGCGCCGACAGCTCTTGCTGCTGCTATCGTTGCTTCTGTGTCTGCTGATAACAGCGGGTATGCGATCTCGGACTCGACGGACAGCGATGCGATCGCGATCGCCCGATGGGTGTAGCTCTTGGATGGCGGCGCAGGGATCGTGCCTGCGATCTCGGACCTGTCGATCAAGACGTTCATGGGATATCTTAAGCCGTAAATGTTGATAAGCGTTTCATGCCGCGGGGATGCGTGATCTCTGGAAATACTTTCGCAATTGAGCAGGCATCCCCTACAAGCCGGATGATGGGCGAGGGCGAAGTCTCATCTAACGATCAGGCGTTTTCTGCGCAGGCGAGCTCTGAACCGGTATCATGCAAGCAGAATCACTCAATCTTTGGTGTGTACGTGAGTCGGGCGCAAACTGTTGTGAGGATGTGCCCGAATTGCTCGGCACTGCCAGAAGGCGAGATTCCGGTGTGTGTATTAGCGGTCGGTGCGGTGTGGGGCGACCTTGTGGCAGAAGGTTGGTCGACCGCGGGTCTGTCGGAGCGGCTGGCTGCGAGCTGGAGCGCAAAGCCCGGGGCGTGATTCAGACCGCCGTCGGGGGTGCTCTTGCCACATACTTCTCGAAAACCCGCTCCACAGCAGGTTTATGAAACTTCTTTGCCACGTCCAAAACTTCGATACTCAGTATCTCTCCTTCCTGGCTTATGTCGAAGATCACCCCTTCAGCAATTTCTTCGCTGTATCCAAACTCGCCTTCGTGGAGCTCTATATTCAGTATATCGATGTCTTTGAAGTATTTTATCATCATTTGTACGCCCCCAGATACCGCGCCGGTTTCGATG
>JAYELB010000202.1:0-3047 GCA_034717055.1 Methanobacteriota archaeon | reverse complement strand
TAGGCGTTGCCGCCCACGTATTTCGTGGTAGGATTACCCCGAATGGACAGGGCAGCCCGTTTGGGCAATCTGTGATGCAACTTCTTGTCGGCTTGGCAAATTGTACGAATGTCATGGATGTGGAGCGCCATCAGATAACTTTGCTAGTACTTACCCAAAATTGTGTGGATATTAGCATATAAAACCACGAGATTACACAAGATTACACAAGATTAACATAAAGATCTTGTGAAGATCCGTGTAATCTTGTGGTTCCTACCACGAGTTACTCGAGCATGTACTTTTGGTATCCACTCCAAAAAGGAGGGTAAGAGGTATGCGGGCTTCAATTTACCTAAATCTTGTGTTAGGATCTGCTTTGATTTCTAAAGATCACCTGTTATCAATTTAGTAGCATTTCATTATACTTTTAAGACTTAAATTAACACTTATTACATGATTTAAAACATCATTTACATAAATCCGTAACAACAAGTTGTTGATTTGCATATATTACCCCCATTTACCCTCTAATTTGGAGGGGATGCGACAGAACTTCTTAAAAGGGTTTCGCTATCAGTCCGTGAGCAAACCGCAAATCCTGCCAAAAGTCGTCCTGCCCAATCGGACAAATCGTCCCAGTCCCGGATCTTTCGATCAGGTCATCCCAGAGTCCGGGCGCTTTCGGATGCCTCCGCCAGAATCGCTCGTGTCGCCCGGGGGTGCTGCACAGCGAAAAGAACGGACTTTCGCGTTCTTATGGGGCGTTTTTGGGCGCCAGCCTGCCGCCGTCTGGGGCTGCCGTCTCGTCAGACAAGCGGTATCTCTGCAAAAGGTTCTTGTGACCGAGGTCAGGGAACCGGATAGTATTATAACATATAGGAATCTATAGTACGTTATATGGCAGCTACCACAACGATCTGCATAGAACCTGCAGTGAAGGACACGCTGACGAATCTGAAACGTCATCCTCGTGAATCGTATAATTCCGTCGTTGCGCGGTTGACGAATCTGGCGATCGATTGCGAACCACTGAGCGATGAGGCGATACATGGCATCGAAGAGGCACTTGAAGACATTAAACAGGGGCGCCTGCACTCCGAAGAAGAAATCATGAAAGAGTTTGACCTGCTATGAGCTATAAGGTCAACTATACCGCAAAAGCGAGAAAGGATCTTAAAAACCTGCCCCCGGATGTTGCGCAGAGGATCATTCTATCGATCAATGGTATCAGGGAGGATCCCTACGCTCATGTCAAAAAGATCAAAGGGACGAAACGTCATCCACTCTACACCCACCGTGTCGGTGAATACCGGGTGATCATGGATATAACAGAGGATCGCCTGCTGATCATGGTTATGGAAACCGGGTACAGAAGCAAGATATATCGGAAATATTGATATGACGCGATAAATCAGAGGGGATTTCCCGATGGTTGATTGAGGTGGCTCGAGTCACATTGTCTTGAAGGCGTGACACCTCATTGGTATATGCGGGTATTTGTGAATTTTGTCCAAAGCCCATGCGAACAAAATCTGTACCCCCCCCAAAAAAAAATTGATTGTAACATCCCAGCGAAGATACATTACACCAGCACCCCCGAGTTAGAACTGCTGGGTGTAATAAGGGTTGCATACGATTCTGGGTATAGTGGCTGCAAATGTACTTTTGAACTGGTGTCATCCATCTGCTGATAACCGGTGGAGAGCAGTCCTGCTCTGAAGATATCGGCTTTCTCCCGGTGAAATAGTTCCTTATTCTTCGTAAGAATGCGGGAAATTGTAGATGGAGCGATGTGTATATTGAAATTTCCCAAGAACTCGTGTATCTTTGATTCTGACACATTGGCAACATGTTTAAGCGTGAGAATCGTGGATTTCACACCAGGACCGAATTCTACCTCGATTTCAGACGGTGTTTCCCCCATATAAGTCTTATTTTGAGACGGCGAGTAGTAAATCTCCTTTCTGTACTCGATATTGTCTGTAATGATTTTGATTTCCTGAACAACCACGTTTTGATAACCCTTGAACACCGCATCATCCGGCAGAACGTCTTTATCCACCTCACACACAACAACACGGTCTATCTTTATCTTGTCTTTTTTCGTTTTCGGTTTCTTATTTTTTGGAGTGTTTTTGGGTTTTCTTTCCTCTTCTGAAGAGATATCGACGTTTGGCTTCTTCCCGGAGGGTTTAATGTCTGGTTTTGGCTGCTCTCCTTTCAGCAGACTGATTTCATCTCGCAACTTCTGGTTTTCTGCTTTTAATTCTTCGTTGTTTTCGCTCAAGTCTTCGATGAGCTGGAGAAGGATACGAAAAGCTTCTGATAGTTGTTCCTCATGAATTTCATCCGGGCGGATATTTATCGTTTCCAACGTTTGCGTGATCCCCGATAAATTCATGAGACAACCTTTACTCTTCTAGTATATATAGTATTCTACTGAATGGGGTGATGTGATAAAACAACTGGTATGGAAATTCATTGCTTGTCAGATGACAATAATAACACAGTCATTGAGGGCTCTGCATATTTGCACTTCTTCGAGTTACCCTCTAATTTGGAGGGGATACTACTTTTGCTACTTTATTGTTCGGTGAGCACTAAGGTACCTAAAACCACCATCAGGAAACTCCACTATACGGGAACTACTTGAGACCTGGGAGGTACTGTAACCAAACCGAAAATTTAACCACAGAGTACGCAGGGGGGCGCTGAAGGGAAATAAACGGATAAATACTTTGCGTTTCTCTGCGCCCTATGCGGTTATTTTTCTTGCCATAAAGTACAGTCGCAATCGCGACCAATCAACATACCCGGTAGTTACGATTTTAACAGAGTATCTGACAGTGCCCTGTAACCTTTATAGCCAATCCGAGACAGATATACTACCATAAAGCCAAATCTAACAGGCGGACATTCATGAACGAAATTCAATTAACGGTTGTAAAGGCGTATCCGAAGGATGCGGGAAGGGGGATGGCGCGCCTCGATCCCTACATCCTTCAGACGCTTCAATTGTCACCCGGTGACATCATCGAGATCGAGGGCAGGAGAGTGACCGGTGC
>JAYELB010000201.1:0-3049 GCA_034717055.1 Methanobacteriota archaeon | reverse complement strand
TGGGATCGAGTCCGAGTTGCGCGGGGCTATCTTCCCGCACAACGGTCCCTGTGGCTCCGGTATCAATCATCGCATTTACAAGAATTGGTGTTGGCACGAGCTGATCGTCTTTTCGTAAAACCTCTTCGATTACCGAGCCCACAGCAAGCCGAACCTCAACAAGGGGTCCAACTCCTTGTAGATTTGGCACCTGTGTGGTAAACGATGGTATCTAAGCCCCTAACAGATTTGAAGTGAAATGTTGAGGAGTTTCAATTTCAACGATCTGTTTCACGAGGAACGGCACCCTACCAAAACGCTCGTAGCCTTGCCGAATGGCATCGAGTTTTGTATCGAATACACCAAGAACATCAGCGTCTTTTATGAGTGCAAACTTCCCTCTATATGTGCCGATAAGTTCAGCCTTTCTGGCTTCATAAGTTTGAAGTTCTTTCTTAAGCAGGTCTGCCATGGTTGTGTTCACCCTCGCATCTCTGTCCGTTGCATTTTTGTGTTATGGGTTTATTAATCACCCATCAGCGTGTTGAAAACGCGATGATCAATCCGACCTCCGCGTGTATTGTGATGGTCTAACGAAGTCACATCACTAACTAGCACAGGTCTGGAGGATGCAATGTTAAAAATTTTTACCTTTATTCTTTATAGTAATAATAAGCATCTTCGACAGTACTTTCAATAACAATAGGTAACTGTTCTCCCAAGCTAATTGCAGCTTCAATATTTTTTATTGCATATCCTATTGGATAGTTACTCGTAATAACATTCCTTATTGGGTGAAATGGCTTTGTTTTAATTCCAGAGAGATCTCTTATTTCTTCCTTCGTAAATGCCTTACCTCTATTACCCAAACCTGCGGTAAATCACCCCCACTTCAACCTCCCGCAAGTCGCTCCACCCGCTCAACAGTATCAGCATCCTCAGGCATCTTATCAAACCGCACCCGAACAAGCCGCGGGAACCGAAGCGCATACCCTGACGCGTAATGCTTGCTCTTCTGAATCTCCTCATACGCGATCTCAAAGACAACCGCAGGCTTAAGCTCAATCGCCCCCCCATCCTCTGAGATAATATACTGCGAAAAAAGCTCAGTCAGTTCTGCCAACTGCTCATCGGTTATGCCTGTGCCGACCCTGCCAATCTCAAGGAACTCTCCGGTACCAGCGTCGTAACATGCAAGCAGATACGAGCCGATCAGGTTCACACGCCGTCCTTCGCCCCAGTCCGCTCCGACAACGACGAGATCAAGGGTTTCCATGATCGGCTTCACCTTAAGCCAGTTCTTGCCGCGTTTTCCCGGAGAGTACACCGAATCCGGGTTCTTCAGCATGACGCCCTCGTGCCCTGCGTCAAGAGCCGCCTGGTAGACTGCGTGAGCTACAGCAGGATCATCTGTCAACACCTGCTCTGCCACACTTAACTGCTCATGCGGCTCCACGATCTCCTCGAGCCGTCCTCTCCGGGCATAGAGATCCTCATCGATCAGCGAGACGCCATCAAGGTACATGATATCAAAGAGATTCAGGTAGAGCGGGATCTTCTGTACCATCGCTGCTATGTCATACTTCCGCCGGAACCGCTTCAAGATCTCCTGGAATGCAAGCGGCTTCCCATCATCCCCGACAGCAACCACCTCGCCATCGAGAATCGCCTGATTCGCGGTTATCCGGGATGTTACCAGTTTCACGATATCAGGAAGCGAGTTTGTCACGTCTTCGAGTCTTCTTGAAAATATCCGGACGTGGTCACCGTCCTTGTGTATCTGCACCCGCGTGCCATCGAACTTCCATTCGATTGCATAGACTGCTATTATATCGTCGAAGCTGCCAAGTTGCGCAAGCATCAGTTTGATCGGTCTGCCGATCCTGATCGCAACCGCATCAAGATCATGGTGAAACGCAGTCACAGAAACCTCGCCGATGTCGTTTATCAGCATGTAGGCACGCTCAACCGCACCCACATCCTCCGAAAATGCCTGAGCAATGGCATCCCGGACGATCCCTTCTCCTACACCGATTCTGAGTTCCTCAATCACGATGCGTGCCAGATACTTCGATTCAACAGGGGACGTTGTCCCGAATAGGTACTGCAGGTGCTTTACCTTTGTCTGCTGCGAACCCTTGCCCGACGAATGAGCGATCGAGTTCATCCTCTCAAAGACGTCCGCGATGGTGATGGTACTCCCTGCTGCCGGAGCCGTGCCGCCAGCGCCAGCGAAGTCGAGAAACGTTGTCTGCGTTTTCGATGCCTCATCCCCCTTCTCGAGTGCGACTTTTGCAGTCTCGCCCACGTCCCCGGTCTCACGTACCAGTTGCTTGATCCGCAACACCTGCAGACCCGATGCTCTTGATATCGCGTCATATAGCAGCGAAGGGCCGACACCGAGTTCGATATTACTCCAATCAGGAAATACCCGGCCCATGATGAACCTGGAGACGATGGCAAGTTCGGTGTCGGGATCGCCGGATTCACTGATCCTCCGGAGAAGGGCTGATACCACAGTCGTCATCTCAAGAGAACTTGCGATCCCCTCGATCGTCTCGCAGGCATCTGCAAATTCCTTAAATGATGTCATTATACCTGATGTATCGCCTTCATGACTAATCATGGTTTCTGATGTGTAGGGCAGTCATGGTCTATGGTGTCAGGTCGATGCGGCAAGCCCCTGCAGGAGCAGCAATTCCCGCTATGGTTGTAAACGCATACAAGCGAGGGACTGTTTCTTTGGCGTTTCGTAAACATCTACATCATCTCTTCACAGTACAAATCAGCCACGAGCGATAGTATAATCTCACACAGTTGGAATGAGATGAATATGAGATGGGGTGAATTGCTTGGATATTTTGATGCTTTTTTGACTGATGGTCTTTTATTCTCTTAAAACCTAAGTGAACGGGACTGAATAGCGCGTCGCGTTCAGATGCTCCCACAGTTTTGTTTCTGTTTTACTCATGCGAACTACCTTCTTTTGAGTTCCAAATTTACTAAACATTAGTTGGAATTATCCTTTTTGTGTCTCAACATTGTACGTAAATGTTTACGAAAGTATGAA
>JAYELB010000200.1:0-3057 GCA_034717055.1 Methanobacteriota archaeon | reverse complement strand
TTCCGGCGCAGATCCTCTGCAACGCCGCAACCAACTGCAGCGGAACGCCACTTGCACTCGGCAAACAGGATATCAGCAGTCTTGCTGTGGAGCGCAATGATATCGATCTCATCACCTTTCCGGTTCCACCACGATCCGATCCGATCAAATCGAAACGGCAACTGCCCCGGTTCCTGCCGGTTCAAATCCACCAGGAATTCCCTGCAAATCCCCTCAAAGTTCCTGCCGACGAACGAATCGAAACCCTGCCGGATCTTATCTCCGATGTACTCATAATCCCCGAGCTCGTGGTGGCTCATGTTCCGGAATATGAACCGGAACCAGAAGAGAAAAGAGTTATCATTCAAGTGATACCGCCCTTTCTTGGACCGCCATGGCGCAGGTTCGGTCACAGGCACCAGACGCCGCACCACGCCGACGGTGGCAATCAGGTTATCCATGTACTTTGAGAGCGAGGTTGCCTTCACATCAACAAAATTGGCAATCTCGCTCTTTGTGGATTTACCGAGTGCTATAGCAGTCAGAATGAAGTAATACGTCCGGTGCTCCCTGCCAAATGACTCTATCATCGTGTCCCGTACCTCACTTTTGAGCGGAGCAAATTTCCTGAGTATCAGTTTGTTTATCGCATCATCTGCACTTTTCACACCGTAATGCTCAAGCAGGGTGTAATAATGGATCATGCCGCCGAAGAGAGCATACATCTCAATTCATGTGATGGGGTCTGCGATATCTAAATCGGTTAAAATCAAATATTGTTACACTTCCTCCGGATATATCGTAAATGACATCTCCTTTTGAGTTATTATATGTTGGCATTGACTCTATGAGACTCCAGAAAGGAGTTTTGGTATTGCAACTCATTAGAACCATTGAGGGGTTTAACCTCAGATCAGACCTTTTTGCATTCAAATATCGTATAAAATCCCATGGCTGATCCTCCGCCTCTCTGAAGAGATAGCCCGTGAACTGCGGTGATTTGAACAAGGTCGTTTCGTAATCTCCAGTAATGAGAGCGTCAACATCCTCCTGGAATAAAGATAGTTCACAGAGCGCCTGTAAATACTCAAGGATGCCGCATTCGGTTGGTGGGATGGAATATGGATCTAATCTACATTCAGCCAGAAAATGACTGATCAATTGCCCCTCAGCCACCCTCACAGAATGCCCTATCAGATCGTCTGGTAATGTCAGAAAAATATATGAAAGACGCTCCCCCAGCCCGCCGAAGACATCAAGATCATATCCTGTGGATTTTTCACGCAGTTTGTCACAGAGATCGCATAGGCGGTCCCCCTTATCATCTTCTTTTTTGTCACCTTCAATCGGTTTTCCACATGCCGCACATATGTGAGCAGGATGCAAGTCGCCACTCAAAATTTTATCCGATAGGATGGTGTAGTGTCTTCTGCTGACTGGTTGGCCCTTGGCATATATCTTCTCGTAAGATGTTTCTTTATATGGATTTCTATCTATCTCACAGACATATTCATTGACTTTAACAGTGAGCGAATAAAATATGTCCAACTCGTTTGATAATTCGCGTAACGTTTCAAGTACAACAGGAGGTGACGGGTGTACCAATACAAAACTGTTTTTATTGTAAAACAAAAAGGGGTTTGACTTTTTATTTGGTATGCCATTGAGTTCTCTTTGATACTGGCCGAAAAGTTTCCCGACAACTTTTGTGGACAGTTCTTCGGTCATTGAGTGCATTCCACTGACATCCCTCATCCGATAAAACGTCTTGAGTAAATCGGGAGTTATTTCGATGACAGAAAACTTAAATTCCCTCAAATCTTTTAAGTCGTCGCATTTTTCGAGTTCATCATGTAAAAACAAGAACAGCGTAGCACTCAACTGGTGATGTATTGCCAATGACAAATGGGGTAGGAACGTCTTAAAAGGATAAGTTAAGAGTCCTTTTTGGATATTGAGTATGTCATTTGCCCATCGCTTATGAGTAGATGTTTCTTCGAAACTGCCCAACTTATCCAACTTGCCAGCAAACTCATTGAGCTGCCAATTTGCCGCACTATCACCCCATTTTTTTAGAGTGTGATAATATGGAACGAAATATTTTTCATGGCTTTCAATCTCACCCATTTTGTCGCTACCGACAGTTTCTCCAATATCCTTTTCGTTTGGAAGCATGCTCGATTGAATTCTATCCGAAAGAATCAGCGCGTATTCAACCTGAGATAACGTAGAAAGATCAAATACTTCTTTCTTAACATTTCCATGATGGATCGAAATTAAATCTACGATATTTTCTCCAAGTGATTTAACAATGTCTTTTCGTGTCCTTTCATACTTTCCACTCCTTTCATCAACTGCTCTCAAATCCGCATGTTGTGCCCATGTGTTATTTTTAAGCGCAAGTTTTCCAATATCGTGTAAAGCAGCGGCGATAAACCCTTCAAACAATGTATAATCTCTATTCATTTATCCACCCTATCTGAACAAACACATATCCACATCGTTTGATATTAAACATTTCCAGCACAGTTTCTCACCACCACATCACAAGCGGCTTGTACTCCGCATCACCCAGAACATGCTTCGCAAGCTTGTACAGCTCAAGCCGTATGAGCCGCTTGTATGACACGTTTCGCTTCAGCCCCTTGTGCTTGATCGTGGTCCCAAGCTTCGCATTGTACTCGGCAAGGAAGATCTTCTTCCCCTTTTCCGATAGCAGCATATCCCCGATCTCGCCGCGGAAACACCCGTCATCGAGCATATTCTTGTTCACGAGTTTCAGGATGATCCGATCCACAATAACCGGCTTAAAGATCTCGCTCACATCAAGCGAGAGCGAGAACCGCCGCTCAAACGGCTCATGCAGGTACGAGATCGTCGGGTTCAACTGCGTGTTGTAGATCTCAGAGAGGACTGTTGTGTACATGAGCGAGTTTCCGAAACTGATGAGCGTGTTCATCCGGTTTTCCGGAGGGCGGCGGGTGCGCTTTGTGATCTTGTACTCTTCAGGGAATATCACGTCGAGCGCACTGTAGTAGATGTCGCGCATCCTTCCTTCGACGTTCATCATCTCAGGAA
>JAYELB010000199.1:0-3067 GCA_034717055.1 Methanobacteriota archaeon | reverse complement strand
CCCGGGCTACAGGGATCACCTTGCTGTGATTGCACGGGGTCGCAGCTCTACAGCTACAGACCCCACTGCGAACTCTACTGCATCAGCACCGACTCGGCAGCCCTGATCCCGGCCCCGAAGTCAGAGTTAGAGACGACTCCGTGTGCATGGAGGATCGATTCGAGCATCAGTATCGTGATCAGTAGGTCTTTTGACCTGAAATTGCCCATGCTTCCGATCCGAAATATATTCCCTTTGAGGTGTGCCTGCCCTCCAGCGATCAGTATCCCGCGGGCAAGCATCTCCTTCTTCAATTGGTCAAATAAAATCCCTGGGGGCACCTTCATCGCTGTGACTGTGTCTGAGTACCCGCTCTTCTCGTCCGGCTGCGGAAACAGCGCAATTCCCATGGCACCTGCTGCTGCACGCACTGCTGCCGCACCTGTTGCCTGCCTCTGCCTCCGTGCGTCAAGCCCTTCCTCGTGAGCGATGTGAAGAGCCTCCTGCATCGCAAAGAATAGTGGAATCGAGGGCGTGTATGGCGTCTGCCCTTTGGCAGCACTCTTCCGGTGTGCCTTGAGATCAAGGTAATATGGCGGATTCGTAACGTCCTCCATCTTCTGAAATGCACGCTCGCTCACAGAGACCGCGGCAAATCCTGGCGGAGCAGCGATGCACTTCTGCGATCCCATGATTGCAATGTCCACACCCCACTTATCAAGAGGTGTTGGAGTTCCGCCAATCGAGGTGATCCCGTCCATGATAAAGAGCGCGTCGTGCTTGCGTGCCAGTTTTCCGACCTCATCTACCGGATTCAGCATCCCGACTGAGGTCTCGTTATGCACCATTGCAACCGCATCCGTACCACCCTCAAGCGCTGCCGCCACGGCGTCCAGATCGACCGGATAGCCCCACTCGGACTCAACAGGTACGGTATTTCCATACCTCATGCCGATATCGCGGAATCGCTCTCCAAACTTGCCGTTTACGATTGTAACGACCGTCTCATCCGGATTTATCAGGTTTCCGATAGCCGCCTCCATTCCGCTGGTGCCTGAGCCGCTTAACAGCAGGATCTCGTTTTTAGTCTGGAACAGGTCTGCAAGCAGTTCTCTGCACTCGTTAAACATCTCTGCAAACTCATCACCACGATGGTTGATCACTGGCTTTGCCATCGCACGCAGGATGCGCGGCACGACTGGGACCGGCCCTGGGATCATGATCAGTGTGTCTTCTATGTTCATAGAATCTCCTGCTTCTCATTATGGGTCAGATGTCTAAAAGGTTGCGGCGGTGTGATGGCAGCTCTTTAATTTCTTCCGGGTGGAATTGGTTAGGACGGGGGAGATTAACCATAGAGGGCGCGGTCTGCGAAGCACAGCCGTTGGCGGGACACAGAGAGTTGCTTTTTTTTCTCCGCGTCCTTCGGTACTTTATGTGGTTTTCCAAACCATTCCGGAAGATAATAAAAAAAATGGAAATCGGACCTGCTGGCAACCATCGACAAAGAGATCAACGAGAGGGACTGCTGAGAACTTCCGCACCGCATGGCGCTTGATAATAAGTTGTGTCCTTTATGGTTTTCCAAAGCTTTGCCTCAAAAATATCAAAAAGTCTCCGGGGTTTTGGTCACCACAACGCAAGAATCGGGAATATTCGTCTATCATCTTCCAAAAGAAGGGGGTGCAATATCTCATCATTCGTTATCGATTGTGTGGATGTTATTTATATTCACGACCAATTTAAAAATTGTGTACGGGATGGGCGCACAATCTATGCGACCTGTGATGTGATCGCAGCCGTAGGCTGTGGTTGTCGCGGTCACGTCCGGTGTTTTGTACGCATCCGCGTAATCAGGGTCTGACAATTCTTTTTTGCAGGATTGGTGTCATGTTTTCCAATCGACCAGAAGAAATTAAAAAACTTATCTTGGGAACACGAACTTTTAAATGCGCGGATTTTGAATTAGTATTAGGTGTTTGGCAATGGAAGCTATAGAGAAGGATATGAGAGCAGGAATAGAGGTTGTAGATCGATTGATGCCAATAGAAATCTATAGAGGGGTACGAAATTTGACCGAAGGCGAATTAGATACGCTTCTTTTGCTATTAGATTCTGAATTGACCGAAGAAATATTGGTTCGGAGGGAAGAATCGAAAAAATTTTTGATGGAGGGCAGATTACTTTCAGAGGATGATGTTTTCAAGGACTATTATGTTTGAAATAAAATTTCATCCGGCTGTGAAAAGGGATCTTAAAAAGATTGGAAAATCTGTTGCAATAGTTTAGAAATATCAAGGAGAATCCATCCACATCAGAAAATTTATCGCACATGTTCAAAGGCTTGAAATCGTACCATTTCAAGTCGGGAACTGTCGAATACAGAATTATCTATGAGATATATGAAAATGAGAACATTGTCATTGCGCTTTTGATCGGAAAAAGGGAAAATTTATATTCGAAATTGAAGAGACGGATTGGATGAAAATGATCGAGGTTTTTGGTCGGCACATCCTGCGCAATGGATAAAAGTGTGAAGGATCCCTTCTAACATCACCCTAACAGGAAAGCACCCTTCGGGAGGGGTGCTTTGAAGAGGGTGAACACATGATACTGCCATGTTTTTCGCATAGCACTGAAAGGAATGTACTTTTGATGAATGAGATTGCCCGGTCTGTCAAATCCACCTTCTGTCACGGGTATATGGAGGTGAGGATTGAATCCCATTTTCTTGGAAAATGGGTGCAGCACAACAATAGCACCTATCACCAATCTCCCCATAACGCGTTTTGGAGAGATATTGCCCATTTGCCTGTGTGGTTTTTGCCATAATTCGAGCAGATACGACGGTTACATTCGAAACGAACTCTTAACATGGTTCCACAATGTTCACACAGGTATGTGAAGAAGCCGCGACGCTCATCCTTTTGGAAGAGCATCTTGTTGACTTCATTGATCTCAACGTCTATGAGGTTGCCCTTTCCCACTATACTGAACGCGCCCCGGTTGTGATTGTCCTCAAAAATGCGTCGGACCGTGAGAGAGGTATCTGTAAGGATGCCGGGGGAGGTGCGATGATGTATATTTC
>JAYELB010000198.1:0-3095 GCA_034717055.1 Methanobacteriota archaeon | reverse complement strand
ACGCATCATCGGATGCGCTATGTTTTTTACGCTTGAAATTTCACAACTGTACGCGATGTGTTGAGCCTATCGAGCACTTGAAAAAGTGTACGCGATGTGTTGAGCCTTTCCACCTAATGTTACCGGAATGTCCATGTTTGGGGGGGGGTTGTTCCGCATTAACCGAACACCGATGGATCACAATCACACCTGCGGGCAGAGCATCTCAAGCATCCCGCGTAACTCCTGGATGCCGATTTGCCCTGTGGCTGTCGCAGCTCCAACTGAAGTGTACGCAAGAGCTGACCCATAGATCGGCGCAATCACCCGTGTATGCACGCCATATCCACCCATCCCGATAATGCATACCTGTGCATGTGCACGTGTACGTGCGCAATCAAGCGTTAGTTGGAGGAGCGAGAGCGCATCACCGTACGAATGTGGGGTAGTAGCGAGTTTTGCGATATCTGCACCGGCATCGAAACATTCGGATACGATATTCTGCATCACCATTATGTCAGGCGTCTCCGAAAAATCGTGATATGATATGATGACGCGTTTTCCCTCCTTCTTTGCCCGATGCACAACCAGATCCCGGTATTCGCTTCTGGTTCGCAGTTCGATATCGATGGCATCGACCATCTCCAGCACAGAGAGCAGAACCTCAATTCTCTCCTCTTCGGATCCCTCGAATTTGCCACCTTCAACGTCGATGCGGTTGGTTGCGATGATGGGGATTCTCACGGACTTATTTAACTGTTTAAAAAGTGAATGTAACGAATCGGCTGGATAATCCAGGAGATCAATCCTGATCTCGATTATGTCAGCGCCAACCTTTGCAGCACGGATCGCGTTTCTCAGCGGATCATCCGCAATCGCTGCAACGATCTCAGTCATCATCAACCACCCCATCAACCATCATGCACTCTCTGATGAAGCGGCGCACCTTACCAGGGTTTCGCTTTCTATCGGTCTCGACTCCGGATGCTGTGTCCACCGCATACGGATGGACCTTCCATATCGCATCAGCAGCGTTATCCGGCGTAAGTCCGCCAGCAAGAATGATCGGCAGTCTCGAACGCTCGACGATCTCGGCACTGATTCCCCAGTCGTGCACCTTCCCAGTCCCTCCGCTTCTGGCTCCACCTTCTTCTCCGCTTTTAGCCCCCGCACTATTGCTGGTGCGGCTGATGATGCTGGTATCGAGCAGTATTGCATCAGCAATTCCAGTCAGGGCATCGATGCGGCTTATGATATGATCGGAGGTCCCGGATGGTGCATCCTCAGGAACTGTGATCGTCTTGATCAGCTTAACTGTCTTTGATATCTCTGCAAGTTCGCTTACAGGCAGGTCGCTATGGATCTGCACGCAAGTTGGGTGCGTCTCTCGTATCAGTGCCATCGCCGAACCGAGATTATCAGGCATGATGACCAGCACCGAATCCACAAAGACCGGGACTTGCTTGATCAGCTCCTTCGCTGTTTCCGCATCGATCTTCCGTGGCGATCTGACCGGTACGTCTGTGATAAACCCGACCGCATCAGCGCCGCACAAAATGGCGTATGCGAGATCGGTAGGGTTTGTGTTTCCGCAGATTTTGATTCGTGTTCGTGTCATAACCGAAACCTTTATATACTCTTATCATACCATATATATTACTTTCGGTGAGGTGTATAATTGAAACAACTTGGTATTGTTCAACATCGATTTGGCGGTCTGTTGATCGCGAGAAGCGGTCAGCAAATTCCAGCTATCGGTTCTGCAGTGGTGACCAATACCATGAAGCGGATCGGAACTGTACGGGAGGTTTTTGGACCGGTAGCCCATCCGTATATCTCCGTTAAAACGTACAAGAACATTACTGATTCTGAAATTTATGAACTTGAGAACAAAAAACTGTATACCGTATGAGGGATGGAAATGGTAGAACTTGAACGTGTAATCGAACGTCCTGAGCGGATAAAAGAGCGGATCAGACAGCGGAGGACGCGTGAGCGTGAACAGGAGCGCGAGACCGTTGAGTGTCCTGAGTGTCACAGCCGTGTCCTTGAGCGGGATTATGAGCGTGCTGAACTGGTGTGTAGATCCTGCGGGCTTGTCATCGAGACGAACATCATCGATCAGGGACCAGAATGGAGAGCATTTGATAGCGATCAGCGGCTAAGGAGGGCCAGAGTTGGATCTCCGATGACCTACACGATACACGACAAGGGACTCTCCACCATGATCGACTGGAGAAATCGAGACTCTTACGGGCGGACGATCTCCACAAAGAACCGTGCCCAGTTATATCGGCTGAGAAAATGGCAGCGCAGGATTCGTGTCAGCAATGCGACCGAGAGGAACCTTGCATTCGCGCTATCCGAACTCGACCGGATGGCATCGGCGCTCGGACTCCACCAGAATGTGAGGGAGTCAGCCGCCATGGTCTACCGCAAGGCAGTTGAGAAGAACCTGATTCGCGGGAGGAGCATCGAAGGGGTTGCAGCCAGTGCGCTATATGCTGCCTGCCGCCAGTGTTCAGTTCCGAGAACGCTTGACGAGATTGCAGCGGTCTCGAGGGTGAGCCGGAAAGAGATAGGCAGAACATATCGGTTCGTTGCACGGGAACTCGGGCTAAAACTCCAGCCGACATCACCGATCGATTATATCCCCAGATTCTGCTCCGGTCTTGATCTTGGCGGGGATGTGCAGGCACGCGGCATCACGATACTTCGGGCTGCGGCAGAGAGGGAGCTTACGAGCGGACGCGGACCTACCGGAGTTGCTGCTGCTGCGATATATATCGCATCGATCGAGTGCGATCAGCGCAGGACCCAGAGAGAGGTGGCAGAGGTTGCCGGGGTCACAGAGGTGACGATTCGCAACAGGTACAAGGAACTCGCAGAGGAACTGGACATCGAGATCATACTGTGATCCGGGGTGGGGGTATGGGCCACCCACAAACCTAAGGGTATATGGGTCTTCTGGCTTTTCTGTACCGGAAGCATCTGCTGAGGCGTCTTTGAAAAGGTATTCGAGGCGCTCAGGCGCAGACCCCGTGCCATATCTCGAACTATGACGAGTGGCGAACCGTATACTTCTTTAAATTTTGATAGGATTGGACTTACATGCT
>JAYELB010000197.1:0-12987 GCA_034717055.1 Methanobacteriota archaeon | reverse complement strand
TATCACACGAATAAATAGAGAGATTTTTAGCAAACTATTGCTCAAACTATCAGAAAAGGATGAGGCTGCTGGGAACGTTGCGAGGACTGCAGCAGACAATTTCGATAAGCTTCGTGAGGATTTGGGGAGTGAAGTATTGCTAAAACTATCAGAGAAAGAGATGTGTTGGGGGGCAGTTATAATAGCTTTAGCAGAAAATTACTACAAGATTTCTGCGAATTTGAGGAGTGAGTTATTTTCTAAATTGATTGAAAAAGGAATAATTATACGAATTAGCGCTGAAGATTGGAATGAAGAAATGTCGAAAACCTATGTGGTTATAGATCAAAGCCAGATTTGCTCAACCATTAAATTTTATGAAAAGAATATAGATGGATATAAGGGATTGTTTTTAGACACACTTGCAACATCACAAGGCAAGACCGGATATGGCAAATCATTGATAAAGTTGATCCTTTATTATATGCATGACAATAAATTTGACTTCCTTTATGGATATATATTTGACAATGTGGACATAATTAAAAGATATAAAAATTTAGGATTCGATATAGTCGGGACACTTGAGGATCCTCATTACGGCACCCTTCATAAAGTCGTATTAAGCAATATAACAGGGGACAAAAAAACCATATGATTGCAACGATTAGAGATCAAAGCAGCCTCCATTAATTTTTTTGTTTATGTGGGTAAGGGAATTGTGAAAATTTAGGAGGTGATAACAATTTTAATAATTTAACATAACTGGAAAATGATATTGTGCCATTTAAATCCAGAACCAAATCACATTTATCCAGATAGAGATAAATAACCCAACCATGTCCCTACTACTCCCAACCGACCTCGAAATCATAACGAAACGACTGAACCGACCACCCAATCAAGTAGAAGAAGGCTGCTTCCACAACCTCTGGAGCGAGCACTGCTCATATCGCTCAAGCGCGAAGCACCTCCACACGGTCCCCACCGAAGGCGACCGCGTGATCATCGGTCCGGGCGACGACGCCGCAATCATCCGCCTGAAAGACGACATAGTCCTTGCGATCGGGATGGAGAGCCACAACCACCAGTCTTACGTGGACCCATACAACGATGCGGCATCCGGCGTCGGAGGAATCGTCCGCGACATTCTCTCGATGGGCGCACGCCCGATCGCGCTGATGGATCTCCTCTATTTCGGGATGCCTGACCAGCCAAAGAACGTGTACCTCTTCGAGCATGTGATCGAGGGCATCGCGGGCTACGGGAACTGCATCGGCATGGCGCAGGGGATGAAGATCGAGGTGGGGGCAGCCTGATGATACAAGTATATGCGGATACTTCGGTATTTGGAGGATGTTTTGATGATGAGTTTGAGGAGTGGTCCAACAAACTGATGCGAGAGTTCAATCTGGGTTTGAAAACCGTTGTGATTTCAGATCTGACACTAAAGGAACTGGAGGGTGCGCCGCAGTATGTCAGGAACTTAACCAGGGAGATACCAGAGGAACACAAGGAATGTGTTATCTTGAATGACGACGCAAAGATGTTGGCACGACAGTATATCGCGGATGGTGCTGTGAGTGAGAGGTGTCTGGTTGACGCTCAACACATTGCTATAGCCACGATTAACATGGTTAACGTTCTGGTGAGCTGGAATTTCAGACACATTGTGAATCTGAGCAGGATCAGACTTTATAATTCAGTAAACCTTAAATATGGATACCCATTGTTAGAAATAAGGAGTCCAAGAGAGGTGCTCGATGAAAGATAAAAAATTTGATGCAGTACGGATGATGAGAGAGATTCGGGATGAGTTGAGTGGAAGATATATTGAAGATCCGTCTGCTGAAGGAAGGGATTTGCAGGAGATACGGAAGAGGTATGGGATAAAGGGGTGAGGGTGGTGGAGACTGCTTCTGATGATGGAGCGTATTGGGGTTTGTGTTTCTGGCACTCTGCCCGAATCCACGCCGGTGGCTGGAGTTCGGGTGTGATCAGATGTTATACGGCATAACACTCAGGGAGGGGGAAAAACGAAAATTCCAAAAAACAAGGTACTTGAACTAATAGGTGAGAAGATTTCTCAATTTCAGAAAATCTTAGCCGAAGCAACCCACAATAACCTGTACAACGAAGCTTATAGATCGGTGTACTACAGTACGAAAGGTTTATTGACCGAGCTATTCTCAAAAGAGGAGGTAAATGACTTTGGTAGCGATGTAACTCCGGAATCCACGCACATTGTGGCATACTCACTCAATGCAGTATCTATGTTAACTGCAAATCGCGACGCTGAATTACACAAGTACAAAATTCATATTTACAGTTGCATCACTCACTTGAGGATGTATAGAGAAAGAATCCAGAATTTCTGGGAAATCAATGAATTGGATGCGGCGACAAAGTCAACAATTGTTCCTTTTGTCTCCACGAGTTTTGACACAGATGATAAAGATATTAATGAGTACGTCACTGACATCCTCGAGGCTTTGCAAATTGACTTTGAAACGGGAGAACGATATTCCAAGGGTAGTATCCCAGAAAAAGTACAAAGCAGAATTCGCAGTTCCGATCTTTTTATCAGTATTTTAGTCAAGCGAGGTAAGCTAGAAGGTGGAGGGTATGCAGCGCCACCATGGCTGCATAAGGAACTTGGTATTGCACAAGGAGCTCAAAAAGATGTGATCGCTTGGGTTGAGCGCGATATAAAGGATATGGCTGGATTGAACTATGAAAAGGAAATCATATACTTTGAGCGAGATGCCAATGGAATCAAAAAAGCAACAATAAAATTTCTTGAAGCCTTGAAGGAGCATAAATTGATATGAATATTATCCTTACCCAACACAGGAGAATAACCCAACCATGTCCCTACTACCACCAACCGATATCGATGTCATAACAAAACGGCTGAACCGACCACCAAACCCAGTCGAAGAAGGCTGCTTCTTAAACCTCTGGAGCGAGCACTGTTCATACCGCTCGAGCGCAAAGCACCTCCGCACGTTCCCAACGGAGAGCGACCGCGTAATAATCGGTCCCGGCGACGACGCAGCGATAATACACTTAAAAGATGACCTCGTCCTCGCAATCGGGATGGAGAGCCATAACCACCCGTCCTACGTGGACCCCTATAACGGCGCGGCAACCGGCGTCGGTGGAATCGTCAGGGACATCTTATCGATGGGTGCACGTCCGATTGCTCTCATGGATCTCCTCTACTTCGGGATGCCTGACCAACCAAAGAACGTGTATCTCTTCGAGCATGTGATCGAGGGCATCGCGGGCTACGGGAACTGTATCGGCGTTCCCGTGGTGCGTGGAGAGACCTGCTTTGACAGCGCATACTCGGGTAACCCGCTCGTAAACGTGGTCTGCGTCGGACTTGCGCACCAGAAGGATGTCGTGACCGCAACAGCACAAGCTGCTGGCAATGCCCTCATCCTGATGGGATCGACTACCGGGCGCGATGGGCTTGGGGGCGCATCGTTTGCATCAAGAGACTTATCAGAGGAGTCCGAGTCAGAGGACAGGTCAAGCGTCCAGATCGGAGATCCGTTCACAGAGAAACTGCTTATTGAGGCGGTCCTCGAGGCAATCGGGGATGGGTATGTCTTCGCATGTCGGGATCTCGGTGCTGCAGGGCTTGTCGGTGCGAGTGCTGAGATGGGTGCGAAAGGAGATCTCGGTCTCCACCTGAATCTCGACAAGGTCCGCCTGCGCGAGTCCGGGATGACGCCTTACGAGATCCTGATCGCAGAATCGCAGGAGCGGATGGTGCTCGAGGTGGACCCAGCGGACGCTGGGGCGGTGCTTGCGATCGCAGAGAAGTACGACCTCAATGCAAGTGTGATAGGAGAGTTTACTGATGATGGGCAGTATCTGGTCAAGCTTGAGGGGGAGGTCGTTGTCGATCTTCCGATCACTTTCCTGTCAGGTGGTGCGCCCGCGTTCGAGAGCGAACCGGAGATGCCGGAAGAGCAGGTGGTAGGGGAGGAAATACCTGAAATTGAGGATGATTCAAAGACCAGCGTACTGAAGCTACTTGCAAGCCCTAATATAGCGTCTAAGGAGTGGATCTACCGCCAGTACGACCACGAGGTCCAGATACGAACTGTGATGAAGCCAGGGGATGATGTAGGCGTGCTGCGGATTGATGATGAGACCGCACTTGCGCTCTCGTGCGGCTGCAACCCCGCGCATATCACGCTTGACCCGTACAATGGCGCGGCAGGATCGGTTCTGGAGAACGCAATGAACCTCGCCTGTAAAGGTGCATCTCCGGTAGCGCTTGTCAACTGCTTAAACTTCGGTGACCCTGAGGATCCTCTGATCTACTGGCAGTTCGCGGAATCGGTGCGCGGAATCGGGGATATGGCTCGGACGCTCGACATCCCTGTCGTAGGGGGCAATGTCTCGTTCTACAACGAGAGCGACGAGTTTAAAACAGCGATCCCGCCAACGCCGAGCATCGGGATGGTCGGGATTTCAGGGAATTGCCATGTCCCGGGAACGGGATTTGCAGATGCCGGGGATGCGATCATCCTGATCGGGGAGACGAGAGCGGAACTCGGCGGGAGCGAGTACTACCGGGTTTATGGCTGCGCAGGTGGAAGCGTTCCTGCGCCCCCGGCAGGTCCGCAGAAGATTATCGATTCCGTGGTGGCCGCGATCGGCACCGGACGCGTCACTTCAGCGCACGACGTTTCGAGTGGCGGGCTTGCGGTCGCACTCGCTGAGATGGCGCAGGCGGTCGGGGCAGAGATCGACCTTGCTGCCATTACCGGTGTTACAGGCACTACCAGAGTTACCGGAGTTGCAGGCGTTACAGGCGTTACGGGGCTTGATCCTGCTGCGGTGCTCTTCTCTGAGTCGCACGGACGCGTGATCCTTGCGACACCGGATCCGGACGCAGTCACGAGGGTGCTGCATGCGCAGGGCGTTTCGCACCGGATCATCGGGGAGGTCGGTGGCAATGATCTGCGGATCAAGACGGGTGGTGATGGTGTGGTTGTGGTACTGTCGCCTGGTGAGATGGCGCAAGCGGAAGAGAGCATCACGCGGATGATGCGGTGATGCGGTGATGCGGTGGTGGGGGAGCTCGTTGGTCATGGGCTGGTGGGCATGTTGGGCATGATAGAGTTGGCATAAGCAAAAGGTTGATGCGAAGGTAATCGCCCCTTTTCACTTTTTTTAGTCAACTTAACATATTTCGTAACCACTCAGAGCACACCGAACAACAAAGTATCCCACTTCTATTCCACACATAACCGATGTGGCGGAGAACATTCTTCACGATTACCGGCACGGGTTTAAGAGGGTGGATGATAATGGGCAGTGCAGAGACTGCGGGTACCGGTTGTACTGTGGATGAATTGGGTGGTGGTGTTGATCAAAGAGCACATTAATACTTGTTAAGCGCAATATCATAACAGGACGAAGGCAGGCGGTTAAGTATGAAAGGACAAAAGTAACTACTCACGTTTAGGAAGCGGTAGCTAGCGACTACAAAATTTAATCTTTAATGTTATATTTCTTTAATGATCTAATAAAAATCAGCAGCATAAGAATCAATTGAAAAATAATCATAAGTTGAAAAATAGATGGAAATAAACGGTTTTTCGTTATCGGTACCCTTACTTCCAAAAGGTGAGTTGTTACCCTGAGTAGTTATAATATTTTGGATTTTTAGATTTACCCGAACTCACGGACAAGGGTTATTTCAGTAAACCTACCTTTTTTAGGTTTTTAGTCAAAAAACCGAATGTTGTTAGGGTATGGTTTACCTATACCTAACGCCGTAGCTGTATTGTGCGAGATTCACGGTCTCGCTATATCTCACAGAAATGCACAAGACGTGATAGACTCACAACAGGACTTTGTGGGATCGGACAGGCGCGTAACAAGGCGCGGATCGATCCGGATGGTTTCGGTGATTGCGCACCCGTTTGAGTGATACCACCCATGCGAGTGGTGGGAAACAGACGAATATATAAAATGGAGGTATGCAAGTGAAAGAATTAAAGAAAGCCCGGATGGGCATAATCGCACTGATATTGATAGGGATCATGCTGCTGATGATCCCGGGAAACGTGAGCGCAGAAATTGACCCCGATAAACTACCGTCACCGGTTTCAAAAGAAGTGTCTCAGAGGCAGGTAATCATCGGTTTTGAGGGCGGGGTCGGTGTTGACAGTCTGCAAGCACGAAGAGTGCAGCAAGAACTCATAAAGACGTATGGCGGAAAGGAGGTTGGGCGCAACACAAAATTGAACTACGTTCTCGTAGAAGTGGATAAAGGGAAGAAGGTACGGGAATTTATTCGGGAGATAACGACGACAAAAGGAGGGGGCGTTAGATACGCGGAACCAGATCACATCGTTACAATATTGCTCACGCCAAACGACCCGTTATACGCCTCGCAATGGGGACCGTCGACAATAAAAGCAGACCGTGCCTGGGACGCCCAGCAGGGCAGTTCCGGTATAAAGATCGCCATTGTCGATACTGGAATCGATTATAATCACGAGGACCTCGGAAATTATGTATCTGGCGGATATGACTGGGTCAACGAGGATTCTGACCCGACGGACGACCATGGGCATGGAACGCACTGTGCAGGTATTGCAACCGCGGTTTCTGACAATAACATTGGAATAGCTGGAATTGCGCAGGTGTCGGTTATGGCAGAGAAGGTCTTAAATTCCGCAGGACGTGGATACACGTCAGACGTGGCAGATGGTATTATGCATGCTGCAGACGAGGGTGCCGATGTTATCAGCCTGAGTCTCGGGAGTTCTTCTTCGTCGCAGACGATGGGGGATGCATGCCAGTATGCGTGGGACGCGGGTTGCATCATCGTTGCTGCGGCTGGAAACAGCAATAGTAGCATCATATATCCTGCTGCTTATGATACGGTTATTGCAGTTGGTGCACTGAATTGGAATAGTGAGCGGTGCGATTCTGTTGATTGGCGACCGGGGAGGGGTAGCTGCTACGGACCCGAACTGGAACTCATGGCACCCGGTAATGATATTCGATCCACGGTTCCATCGTTTGATAATGCAACAGGCTATGAGGAGAAGAGCGGCACATCGATGGCAGCGCCGCATGTTGCAGGTGTTGCAGCACTCGTATGGTCGAACTGTTCTGCTTTCACAAACGCGGATGTAAGAGAGCACCTCAATTACACGGCAGACGACCTTGGAGATCCGGGACTGGATCAGTACTACGGCTGGGGGCGGGTGGATGCAGAGGAAGCAATTGGATGCGAGCCCCTGATACCGGACATAGCGGTTGATCCGGACTCTTTCGATCCGGAGATCGTGGTGGAAGGTGTGCGAGAATACCCACTCACAATCAGAAACAATGGGACCGGGATACTCACGATTGCGCTCTGTGACACGGTGGATGATACAATCGGGGTGTTCTCTGATGCTATGGAATCCGGGGTCGGTGGATGGACACACGAAGGCGCAGGGGATGAATGGGAACTTGGGATGCCGACATCCGGTCCGGGGGGCGCGTATTCGGGCGTAAACTGCTGGGGAACCGATCTTAACGGAGAGTATAACTCCAACAGCGATCAGTACTTGATCTCCGGAGCGATCGACCTGAGTGGCGCAAGCAGTGCCACCTTAAGCTTCTATCGGTGGTACGATATCGAATCTGGCTATGATTACGGTTATATCGAGATATCAACGAGTGGCGACTCCGGTCCATGGACCGAACTTGCAAAATACACCGGGGAAAGCACTACCTGGACTCTTGAGGAGATCGACATCTCCGAGTACACCGGAATAGGATTAGATAACGTTAGAATCAGATTCCGGCTTACGTCTGATCATTCAAACCATAAATCGGGTTTGTACATCGACGACGTAGCGATAAAGGTTGGAGACTGGCTCTCCGTATCTCCGACCGAATATCCTGTTTATGCTGGTGCGAGTACCAACATCACTGTTGCGTGCGACACGCTCGGACACAGTCCGGGAACGTATAACGGCACGATCGTTGTCATGAGCAATGACCCCGATCCTGCCGAGAGTTGCGTGAATATCACTGTAAATATGACGATACTTCCGGGGGGGATTCCCGACATATCGGTTTACCCACAATCATTCGACCTCAATATCGGACAGGGTCTCGTGACTGATATGAATCTTGCGATAGGCAATGATGGGGATGGTGTTCTGTGGCTATATACTATCACCGATAATTCCGATTGGCTTTCGGAATCACCGACTGGCGGCAGGGTTTACGTTGATGACAGCAACAACATTACACTGACGTTTGATACGACAGAGCTTGCTCTTGGGGATTACACCACAACAATTGTGATCACAAACAACGATTCCGATGAGAACCCGAAGAACGTTTCGGTGGAGCTAACGGTGATACCTCCCGATATCCGGGCTGATCCGACGTCATTGGATATAGAGATCCCGAAAGACGTTATGGCTGTCGAAACACTGAAGATCAAGGACGATGGACAAGGGGTGCTTGACTTTGACATAACAGATACCACAACCATAACATTCCTTGACGATGACATGGAATCCGGTGCCAGCGGATGGACGCATGGTGGTGTTGGGGATGAATGGGAGCTTGGAACTCCATTGTATGGCCCGGTGGGTGCGTATTCCGGTGATAACTGCTGGGGAACCGACCTTGACAGCACGTATGAGAACTATGCTGATGCGTGGTTGATGTCACCCGCACTTGATCTAAGCGGTGTAACAAGCCCCACCACCTTAAGCTTCTACCGGTGGTATGCTATCGAGGACATCTTTGACCATGGCTATGTTGAGGTATCAAAGAGTGGTGCTGCCGGACCATGGACCAAACTTGCAACGTATACCGACTGCAAGGAAACGTGGGTTCATGAGAAGATCGACATCACCGGATATACCGGATCAAGCGATGTCAGAATCAGATTCGGAGTGAACTCCGATCACACAGGAAACCTCGCTGGCATGTACATCGATGACGTGGCTGTGGAATGGGGTGGGTGGCTATCTGCTGAGCCGACCTCTGGCAGCGTTTATTATGGTGAGAACACCAGTATCGACGTAACAATCGCACCACTCGGTAGCGGATCACACAGTGCAATGATTCTGATTGCAAACAACGATCCTGACGAGAACCCAACGAGTGTGCCGGTGAATGTGACGGTGGAACCTGCTGAGATATGGGTTGATCCCACAGTCGGTTTCGATGTAGTGCTGAATACCAGCGGGACATGGGACAGCACATTTAAAATCGGAAACAACGGACCCGGACTGCTCTGGTATGGTCCGCTCTCCGAGGGTTTCGAAGATGGTGTGATGCCACCGGCCGGATGGAAACGTGTTATAACGAGCGCCCCGACATGGACTGTCAGTACCGATCCGAAGTATGTGCATTCAGGCGGTTATAGTGCGGTCTGTGAATGGGGTTATGATCCCTTTTCACCGCAGGATGAATGGCTCATCTCAAGACCACTTAATATGTCGGACTGGGGTAACGCGACACTAACATTTTGGTGGGAGAGCAGTTACACATGGATGGTTGATCCGTACAACAACTTTGATCTCCTTGTCAAAGTCTCCTCCGATGGCGGGCGCAACTGGGAGACCGTCTGGAATTGCGACGAGACCTGCGTGTTTTCCGACTGGGTGTGGTATGAGGCTGTAATCGATCTCTCTGCTTATCAGGGAAATTCCAGTGTGCTTATTGCATGGAACTATATCGGCGACGACGGACATGACTTTGTGATAGATGACATCGTTGTGCATACGAGCCCCAATCAAGGTTGCTCGTGGCTGGATGTTATCCCCGAGACCGGCGTTATTGCTGCTGGTTGTAACGATAGTATCACAGTTAATATAGACCCTACAGGCATCCCTTCAGGAGCTCACCGTGGCGACATCGTGATCGACCACAATGATCCGGGCAGAGGTCCGGTGGTAGTACCTGTGAACCTGACCGTACACGTGCCATGCGGATGTGTTGCCGAAGATGGGACGATATTTCCCTGCGGGAGCACTGTAACCGGAAGTTGCACGTTTAACTGTGATATGAACTGTTCAGCCAGGCACGGTTTAATCATAGGAGCGGATGGTATCATCATCGACGGTGCAGGTCACAGAATAACCGGAGAGCGGGACGGCTACAATGTTGGGATTTATAATCAGAATGGGCAGGATGATGTGGTGATAAGAGACCTGGAAATCGCAGGGTTCTCAACAGGAATCCGGGTTAGTAACGCGGATAACAACACCATAAATAACTGCACTGTGCACGATAACGGCAACGTAGTCATGCATGATCCTGCTACGACCCATGGGATCGATCTATGCCCGTATGTCTGCAACAGCAGCATAACCGATTGTAGAGTCTACAACAATACCGGGATGCCGACAGGAGGTTGCGGTACTGGCGGTACGGGGATCCGGATGATGCAATACTCCGGTTACAACAACGTATCCGGAAACGCTGTTTACGATAATGCCGTGGCAGGTATTTACTCCAAACAGAGTTGCACATATAACAATGTCAGTCGCAATATGGTGATGGGAAACGGTGTAAATAAAGGGTCATTCACAGGAGGTATTAGACTACAGTGCAAGCATACTGGTTACTGGACTATAGAACACAACAGGGTAACAGGTACCAATGGACCTGGAATCTATGTAGGTGGTAGTGAGAATCTCATCAGGAACAATACGGTGAGTAGTAACACTGGCAACGGGATCGATATAAGTAGAGACGATGGATCGTTCGATAACGAGTTATATGGGAATACGGTCTGCAATAATGGCGATATCGATATAAGCACGTTCGGAACCGGATCAAATACCACTGGCGATGGTAATACTTGCGATACGGCCAAGGATTATGACGACACCGGAGCCACGGGTTGCACATACTCCTGCGGCGGATCAGCAGGCACCTGTGGCGATGTGGATGGGCTTCCCGGTGTCACAACAAACGACGGACGGCAGATATTCATGTACCTGCTCCATGGTGCGGATGAGTATCCACTTGCTGACACCCGGGCTGCGGACTGTGATGGCCTCTGTGACGGGATCACGACAAACGACGGGAGACAGATATTCATGTACCTGCTCCATGGTCCGGATGCATATCCGCTGAATTGCTCGTGCTGAGGGTGCTGTGTGATGACAAGCGGCTTTCGGGCTGCTTGTCGATTTATTTTTTCCGAGGTTTTTTTGGGCAACCTAATATATTTCGGATTTTCAGATTTAACCAAACTCTTACATAGTGGTTCTTTTGGAAACCTAACTTTTTTAGGATTTTAATTAAAAACTGAACATTGTTAGGGCATAGTTTACGTGTACCTAACATCTCAGAGAGTCCTTGTGAGAAATTCATAGCCTCACTATAAATCAAGGAGGTGAATGAGACAGACAGAAATACAACATAAATCCACGGAATTGAATCGACGTATCGGGAAGTGCGGATCTAGCTGTAACAGCTGCCATACGCACGCCCATAGACCTGAGACCCCCCAAAATCCTTGGGTGGTGGAGAACAACCAACAAAACAGATAATAAAGGAGGTATAGAATGAATAAAGGAATTGAGAACGTTCATAAGGGAATGATTGCGGTGCTGGCAGTGATGCTTGTACTACTGGTTGCAGCAGTTGGAACCGCAAGCGCAGCATCCGAATGGGATGCGGTATTTGGTGGAGATGGCTCGGACAATGCTTACTCAGTAGAGCAGACAGACGATGGAGGATACATCCTCACAGGATACAAAGCCTTTCCCGAGAGGAAGGTATGGCTGTTAAAGACGGATTCATCAGGAGTCC
This sequence comes from Methanobacteriota archaeon, assembly GCA_034717055.1. Taxonomy (GTDB): domain Archaea; phylum Halobacteriota; class Methanosarcinia; order Methanosarcinales; family Methanogasteraceae; genus Methanogaster_A. Next base: position 1,188 of record JAYELB010000197.1, on the reverse strand, counting down.
GGGAATGGGACCGTGCTTTTGGCGGCGATAGTAGCTGGGGTCAATCGGTCCGGCAGACAAACGATAGCGGATATATCGTTACAGGTTTTACAGAGACTTACGGCGATGGCGGGTATGATGTCTGGCTGATAAAGACAGATTCATCTGGAAATGAGGTGTGGAACAAGACGTTCGGAAACACCGATCAGGATTATGGTAAGTCGGTCCGGCAAACATCGGATGGTGGCTACATCGTCGCAGGTTCTACGGATATTCAGATCGGTAGTGGCACCCAGTACGCAGCATGGCTGATAAAAACGGATTTTTCCGGAAAAGAGGACTGGAACCAGACGTATGACTATGACACGGGGATGGATGAGTTTTACTCGGTTCAGCAGACATCAGATGGTGGCTATATTGCAGCAGGTTATAGCAAAAACACTACAACTGGTGGGCGTTATGGCATCTGGTTGCTAAGGACCGACTCTGATGGGACTGAACTATGGAACAAGACGTTTGGTAAAGCTGATGAGACTGATTACGGGCACGAGGTCCGGATCGAGGAGACATCAAGCAGTTACATCATCGGAGGCAGGACAAAATCCTACGGTGCGGGAAACTATGATGTATGGCTGATAAAGACCGATCCTAACGGAGATGAACTGTGGAACAGGACTTACGGTGGATCTGGTAGTGATTCTGGCTATTCTATGGATGTCGCCAGTGATGGAGGTTATGTCATCGCTGGCAACACCAAGTCTTATGGTGCCGGGAAGTATGATTTCTGGCTGGTAAAAACCGATTCAAACGGAAATGAAGAATGGGATATGACTTTCGGCGGACCTGAGGATGATGGGGCATGTTCTGTGGATGTCACTGATGATGGTAGCTATGTCATTGCAGGATATACCAAGTCCGGCGATCCCGGCAATAAGGATATCTGGCTGGTCCATACGGAAGGACCCGCGTGTATCGGTGAAAATTACAGGTTCACCTGTGGAGATGTGGTGAACGAATCCTGCACATTCAATGCGAATCTGGCCTGCCCGGCAGCAACGGCAGGTCTGATCATCGGAGCGGATGGCATCACCATCAACGGTGCGGGTTACAAGATAACCGGAGACCTAACCGGAGCTACCTGTGCAGGTTGCGGCGCAGATGCACCATGCACTCTAAGCGGTATCTACAACGATGGCCATGACAACGTGG